>CAYNSZ010000006.1:0-18961 GCA_964400075.1 uncultured Planctomycetia bacterium | reverse complement strand
TAGGATTCTTGATGGAAAAAGAAGTCAAGTTTCTTTCGGCAGCACTTTCGCCGGCAAAGCCTTATGTGGTGATTTTGGGCGGAGCAAAAGTTTCGGATAAAATAGAAGTAATCGGCAATCTGATGAAACGGGCCGATAAAATTTTAATCGGCGGGGCTATGGCTTATACCTTCCTGAAAAGTAAAGGCGAAGAGACCGGTAATTCGAAAATTGAGAAAGATAAGCTCGATTTAGCGAAAAATATCTTAGCGGAAGCGGAAAAGAAAAAGGTAGCTATCGTGCTTCCGCTTGATCATCTGGTCGTGGATAATTTGGACAACCCCACGGTAAAGAAAGAAGTTGAGCTCATCCCGGCCGGGTACCTTGCGGTGGATATCGGCCCAAAAACCATAAGCCGGTTTAAGCAAGAACTTAAAAGTGCCAAGACTATTCTCTGGAACGGGCCTTTGGGTATTTTTGAAAAAGACGCTTTCAGCCAAGGCACTAAAGAAATCGCCGTGTATCTACCCAGCTTAAAAAAGGCTACGGTGATTGTGGGCGGCGGCGATTCAGCCTCAGCAGCCAAGAAATTCGGCGTTGCCGGCAGCTTAAGCCACGTTTCTACCGGAGGCGGAGCTTCATTGGAATTTTTGGAAGGAAAACAACTTCCGGGAATTGCTATAATTCCAGACAAAAAATAACTTACGTTTACCGTTACCTCTCGTTTACCGTTAACCGCTGACCGTTTACCGTAAAAGAGAAAATATTCTTACGGTATACGGTAAACGGTAAACGATTAAGGAGCGGTAAACTGAAGTTGGGTTAAGATATGAGAAAACCATTCATTGCCGGAAACTGGAAAATGCACAACACCATTGTCGAGACCATCGAACTGCTCAATATCTTGAAGCGGGAACTGGTTGATTTTGAAGCGGCGGACATTGTGGTTTGCCCTCCGTTTACCGCTCTTCCCGACGCCCGCGATGTGTTGCTTGATTCCAACATCGGCCTTGGAGCTCAGGATATGCATTGGGAAAAAAAAGGAGCTTTTACCGGAGCGGTGTCAGGGCCGATGCTCAAAGATGCTGGCTGCCGGTTCGTGATTATCGGCCATTCCGAGCGGCGGAAATATTTTTTTGAGAGCGACGCCTCAGTGAATAAAAAAATAAAGGCAGCCTTGAGCGAAGCCTTATTGCCTATAGTCTGTGTCGGTGAAACCTTGGAGGAACGCGAGGCGGGTAAAACCATCGAGGTGGTTACACAACATCTTACCGATGGCTTGAGCGGTCTAAGCGCCTCCGCTATGTGCAGTTTGATTATCGCCTATGAGCCGGTCTGGGCCATCGGAACCGGCAGGACCGCCACGCCCCCGCAAGCACAGGAAGTGCATGCGTTTATCCGGGGCTGGATTTTGAAATTATTTGGCCAAGAAGTAGCCGCGCAGTTGCGCATTCTTTACGGCGGCAGCGTAAAACCATCAAACATAAAAGAGCTGATGCAGCAGCCGGATATTGACGGCAGCCTTGTAGGCGGGGCTTCTCTTGAGAGCGGCGCTTTTACAGAAATTATTAGAAATTCGGTATAGCTCGACAGTGCTTGTTTTATATTGAGCTTTCTTGGTGGTGTGGTATAAGGGAGTTAACAGGCGGAGATTGAAAAAGGAGTATAAGCGGCTATGTACACGGCAATACTGTGGTTTCACATTGTGGTGGTATTAGCGCTGGTGGGAGTGATATTGGTCCAGCGAGGCCGCAGCGGCGGGCTCGTCGAGGCGCTGGGAGGAGTCGAGTCGATTTTTGGCACCAAGACCAGTTCTTTTTTTGTCAAAGCCCCGGTTGTCCTGGCAGTCCTTTTTTTTGCAACCTCAATCTCCCTTGCCTATCTGTCCAAAGAACAGGAACAGTCATTATTGAGCGGTTATTCAGCCCCTGCCGCCTCTGGCGCTCCGGTTCAGGAGTCAGCCCAACCTGCTCAAGCAGCCCCAGCTTCGACCGCTGAGGGTGGGGCAACCGCGCCCCTTGAGATTCTCGCGGAGACCGGTGCTACGAGCTCTGAAGCAAGCGGCGAACCGGACACCTTTGAGCTAGATTTGGAGCCTCTGGACAGCGAAATCGTTACTGAATAACTCTTCCTGCCAATGAAGGCGGCCGTATGCTTAGCGGTAACGTTTATTACCTTCACACTCCTGGCCAAGTCTTTGCCTGCCGAGCCTCTGTTTAAAGAGTTATACAAGGAATATAAACTGGAATGCGGTACGCACGGCGGCCGGCTTACTTTTTATACTACCGGAGACCCCAAGTCATTTAATCCCATCGTATCCCAGGAAAGCACCACCTCGCAGATCACCTCGCTCATATTTGAAGGTTTAACCCGGACCGATCCGCTGACGCTTGAGGTATTGCCTAATCTGGCCCAAAGGTGGGAAACCACCGACGGTAAGAAGTGGATTTTTTATTTGCGTGATGACGCCTACTGGAACGACGGTGTGCGATTTACCGCTGACGATGCTTTGTTTACCTTTAATGATATTATTTACAATCCCGATATTCCTACCGGCTACCGGGATATCCTCACTATTGAGGGTAAGACCATAGCTCTTGAAAAAATAGATGATTTCACCGTGCAGTTTACCCTTCCTGAAGTTTTCGCGCCCTTTTTACGGGCGGTGGGTTTTAACCTCTTACCCCGGCATGTGTACCAAGGCCTGGTACGAGAGAAGAAATTCACTTTTGCCATGGGGCTTGATGCTAAGCCCGCTGACATCGTGGGGTCCGGCCCGTTCAGGTTGAAGCAGTATTATCCGGGCGAGCGGGTGGTGGTTGAGAGAAATCCGTTTTATTTTAAGCGTGACGCCTGCGGCCAGAAGCTCCCGTATCTTGATGAGATTGTTTTTCTGGTTCTCTCCAATGCCGATACGGCACTCCTCAAGTTTCTGGAGGGAGAAGTCGATTCTTATTCACTGCGCACCCAGGATTTGGGTATCCTGGGACCGCTGACTAAGCAGGGCGATTTTTCTATTTATAACTCCGGGCCGACATTCACCTCGCTTTTTCTGGTCTGCAATCAAAATCCGGGCATTAATCCCCAGACCAATAAACCCTTTGTCAAACCCTATAAACTAGCTTGGTTTGAGGACAGGCGTTTTCGCCAGGCCCTTTCCTATGCCATTAACCGGCCCAAGATAATTGATATCATCTATAACGGCTTAGGGGTGCCGCTCTATTCACCGGTTTCACCGGCCAATACCTATTATTATGACGATGGCGTGACCCGCTATGCGTTTGAGCCCCCGAGGGCGCGGCAGTTATTGGCTGAGATGGGCTTTGCCGATACCGACCGCGACGGTATTCTTGAGGATAAATCCGGTCATAAACTGGAGCTTGATTTTTTCACGAATGCCGACGCGCTTGACCGGGTGCAAATAGCCACGCTGATTGAGAAAGACCTTGAGGATATCGGTATCCGAGTGAACTTTCTTCCTCTGGATTTTAACAATCTGGTCAGAAAATTAAGCTCTACCCTTGACTGGGAGCTCATCATGATTGGCCTGGGCGGTGGCGGGACCGATCCTCATTTCAGCAGGAATGTCTGGTCTTTGGGCGGGAATCTGCATTTCTGGAATATGAGCGGAAAACCCCAGGAAGCATATGAGCAGGAGATCGAGGATATCTTCAACACCGCGGCTAAAACCCTCGATGAAGCCAAGCGCAAAGAGCTCTACGGCCGCTGGCAACGGATAGTTTCGGATGAACTGCCCCTGATACATACGGCAATTGGCTATTCGATTTATGCGGTGCGCGACCGCTTCGGCAATCTCTATCCCACCCCCCTGGGCGGAGCTTTCTCAGAGATAGAACATATTTATATTTTGGCTGTTGATGCTCCCAAGCGTATGAGCAGCCAAAAGGAGTGATGAGTGGTGCCGCTGTTTTTACATTACATTATAGGTATCGCCGATTTGCTAAAATTGCTTGACACAGATATTTATTTATGCTAAAGTTAAAATCGATGAGGATTTTCTTTATACTCTGCCTAATCTTCTCGCCTCTTGTCCTTTTTTCCGAAGAGAGCATCGTAAAGGATGAGGCGCGCGCTTACCGTGAGGAGGGATACCGCCTGCAGCAGATGGGCGATTTGTCAGGAGCTCTCCAGTATTATCAAAAAGCCGCTCAAATAGACCCGCATTACGCTGAAGTATTTAACGATCTCGGCGTGGTCTATGAGTCAATGGGTGATGACACTAACGCCCTGTCCATGTATAAGAAGGTGTTGGAAATAGCACCTGATTATACAGCCACCTATACTAATTTAGCGTTTTTATATGAGCGCACCGGCGATATCGAGAACGCTACCCTGTATTGGAAGAAGCGTTACCTCTCCGGCCAGGAAGGCGAATACTGGTGGGAAGTGGCGCGTCAACATTTGCTGAAGCTTGGCACCTATCCTGAAGTGCGCAAGACCATGCTGGAGGAGGAAGCTGCCCGACTTTCCCGCGAGCTTATCTATAAGCATGAGCAGGCGCGCCTTCAGACCATTGAAGAGGCGCGTTTACATTTCGACCTCGGCAATAACGCCTATACTGCCAAAGACTACGAAGTGGCTGTTCAGGAGTTTCGGACCGTGCTCTCCCTGAATGCTCCCGATGATAAGTTGAACCAGACTGCCCGCGAACTTCTTGAGCAGGCAGAGCGGCTCTATCTTCGCCAACAAGCCTACGTTAATACCAAGAACGCCTTGGATTATATCGAAAAAGACGATTATTTATCCGCAGGAGACAAGCTAAAAAGCGCCCTGACAGCCGTTTTCCGTATTTCCCAGGTTGAGTAATACACCAGCCTTTTAACCCAAATGCAATCGCTATCATAGTTGGCCGTCGTATAATGCCGTGCAGAGAAGTCTAGGCTCAAAGCTACCTCTGGCGCATACGAGGCGTCTTGACAGTTACAGCCGGGAAAACGTATATCGCGCCTTTCCCCGAAAATAGCTAACAGAATACGCACGGATTCAAGCTTCCGCCATTACCAGGAGTACGCGTACAGTAAACAGCCAACAAGCATCTTTACCCATTACTTACAGTTTTTTTCGTATCGTGAGTATGATCAACTCATACCCGTGCATGCGTTTTAATCGACCCGCAGAAATCCCCGGCTTTCAAGCCGGGGATGAATGCATGTCGATTATCTTCCGGGATGCCTGTATACCGTGAAAATTTTGATTGAAAAATTTTCACGGAGCATCCCGGAACCTGTTGGCCCGCCGGATAGCAGGAAATTATCACGCTCGCTTTGCGAGCAGGATAATTTCCTGCATATATAACGGAGGCGGAGTTATAGAGAAACTCCGGGCTTTAGCCCGGAGAGCTTCAATGCTGCAGTTATGCCAAAAATCCACGGTCGCGAAACCTCAAGCATGCTGAATATCCGGAGATAACTGCCTTTCGGCGTATGTCTTGTAGGTTCCCAAGGAAAGCCAGCCGCATGGGAAAAAATATCTTGTATCTCGTTGACGGTACCTCCGTGTGCTACCGTTCTTTTTTCGCTCTCAAGCTTTCTACCTCGCAGGGTCTGCCCACCGGGGCGGTATACGGGGTCTATCAGACGTTCAAGAAACTGTTTTCCCGGTACGAGCCCGCATACCTCGGGGTATGTTTCGATGTTTCCCGCAAGACCCACCGGACGGAAAAATTCAGAGACTATAAGATTAACCGTCCGCCGTTGCCGGATGGGCTCAAGACACAGTTGCCGCTTATCAAGCAGCTCCTGGCTGCCATGGGGATTGCCATGATCGAGCAGGAGGGCTTTGAAGCGGACGATCTTATCGCTTCTCTGTGTCACCGGGCTCTGCGCGAAAACTATGAAGTCGTGATTGTATCGTCAGATAAAGATATGTTGCAGCTCCTTTGCGCCGCGGGCGTACGTTACTATAATTACCATAAGAACGTGCTTATGGACCGGGAACATTTTTTCAAGGAATACGGATTTAAGCCCGAAGCCATCGTTGACTATTTATCGCTTACCGGCGATGCCAGCGATAATATACCCGGCGCCCGGGGCATCGGGCGCGTGGGCGCGACACATTTGATTCAGGAGTTCGGCAGTATCGACGCTATCTATGATAACCTGGCTAAGATTAAGCCGAAACTAAAAAGTCTGCTTGAGTCCCACCGGCAAGAGGTTTATTTGAGCAAAGACCTGATTACCCTCGCGCAGCCTGCGCTCTCTGTTCAATGGCAGGATTTAAAACGAAAGAGCCCCGATACCCCGGCGCTCTATAAGCTGTTCAAGGAGTTGGAATTCAAAGCCCTCCTCAAAGATATCCCCGTCCCGGATGCGCGCGTGCCCCTTGAGGTTGTGGCTGGTCTTCCGGCCCAGATTTCCGGCGGCGCGTCGGCTCTTTCGCTTTATATCGATGGTCAAACTACGTTTGTCTATGACCCTAACGCGCAGCGCCTCCATAGCGCCGAACTTGCTTCAATCAAGGGTGTTCTCAAAGACCCTTCCTTGGCTAAGTTTACCTACGGCCTCAAGGGTCAGCTTGCCGCGTTCTCCGGCTCACCCGCTGATGTACTCGCTGGCGCAATCGCCGGAGTACCCGCAGGCGCACCCGTCGATGCTCTCACCCGCGGGTGGTTCGATGTAAAAATAGCTGCGTATGTGCTTGATTCGTCCCTCCTTGACTACAGCCTCGAATCTCTTGCGGCGCATTTTCTCAAGGAGCCTGCCGCGCGCATAAGACTTGAGCACTATCCATATTTTATCCATCGGCTCGGGCAGCTGCTGGCAACCCAGCTTAAGGAGCAAAAGCTCGATAAACTTTTTTATGAGGTGGAGATGCCTCTGGTTACCGTATTGGCGGCGATGCAGACCGACGGCGTGAAAATCGAAACTCAGGTACTCGAAAGCCTGCGTGAGGAGGTTGCGGCAAGAAGTCTTAAGGCGAAAGAAACTTGTTTTAAGCTTGCCGGCAGAACCTTTAATCTCAATTCGCCGAAACAATTACAGCAAGTTTTATTCGGCGATTTAAAGATTAAGCCCCTGAAAAAGATAAAGACCGGTTACTCCACCAATGAGGAAGTCCTCGAAATCCTGGCCCGGGAGCACCCGATTGCCGTCGCTCTGCTTGAGTACCGCTATTTAGCCAAGCTTACCACCACTTATCTCACTCCGCTTATCGATGAGGTCGCAAAACACGCAGGTTCGCTCCATACCCAGTTTCATCAGACCCAAACCCAGACCGGCAGGCTTTCCAGTTCTTCGCCGAACCTGCAGAGCGTCCCGGTGAAGGGAGAGTTTTCCGAGTGGCTGCGGCGCGCGTTTGTACCCAGCTTCGCGGATGGCGTATTGCTCTCCGGGGATTATTCACAGATTGAGCTGAGAATCTTAGCGCATTTATCCGGGGATGAAAATTTGATCAAGGCATTCAGCGAAGACCTTGATATCCACCGCTATACGGCGCATCTCTTGTTTGGGGTCGGGGTTAAAGCCGTAAGTGATGCAGAGCGTACTATTGCTAAGCGGGTTAACTTTGGCATTATCTACGGTATGAGCGACTATGGCCTGGCCAAAGAATTAAAAATTGATGTCGCGGCAGCCCGGAATTTTATTGATGACTATTTTGGCCGCTACCGCGGGGTCAAGAGCTACATCGAACGTATCTACGAACAAGTCGAGGAGACCGGCTACGTTGAGACTATCCTGGGGCGGCGGCGCCTGCTGCCCGACATTAAGAGTTCGAATATGGGCCTTAGGGAATTTGCCCGCAGGCAGGCGGTGAATGCTCCTATTCAAGGTTCCTGGGCTGACCTTATCAAGCTGGCAATGGTGCGGATATTCCGGGAATTCAAACAACGCCGGCTGCGCGCAAAATTAATCCTGCAGATACACGATGAATTGGTATTTGACGTCCCGGAGTCTGAACGCGTTCAGGTTTTAGCGCTGGCCAGGGAGCATATGGAGGGCGCGCTTTCCCTGACGGTCCCTATCAAAGTTAATCTTAAGACTGGAAAAAACTGGGGAGCAATGCAGGAAGTAAACCCATGAGCGTTATTGCCGTTACCGGAGAACTGGCCGCGGGAAAAAGTACCCTGCTGGAGTTTCTGGCCCGTCAGGGCGCGGCGGTCTTCGACGTTGACCAGAGAATCCATCAGTACTACCGTGACCCGCGGTGCCGGATTTATAAAAAAATAGCGCGCTGTTTTCCCGGCGTTGTGCGCGGGGTTTCGCTTTCACGAAAAAAACTGGCAGTAGTTGTTTTTTCCGATCCCCGCAAGCTCGCAGCCCTTGAACGCATCATCCATCCGGTCATCATCAGGGAGCTTAGGGCGTGGGTAAAGACCTGCCGGGGCAGGAAAGGAATTTTTGTAGCGGAGGTGCCGTTGCTTTTCGAAAAGCGGCTGGAACGGCTCTTTGACCTGGTTATTGTGGTGACGGTACGCCGCAGTGTTCTTATCGGGCGTATTGTAAAAAAATACCGCTTATCCCGCGCGCAAGCCATGCGGCGGTTGGCATTATATGTGTCGCTCGAACAGAAGAAAAAAAGGGCAGATTTTATCCTGGATAACAGTGCGGGGATGAGGAGCATGCAAAAGGAGGTCGATTTACTGTGGAAAAAGCTAAATTAAAAACAAAAAACGCCAAGGAAGAGACACCCATCGATGGGGTAGATATCGGGACGCTGAAGGAGATGAAGATACCGGAGCTTAACAAGGTCTCCCGAGACCTTAAAATCAACGGTGTCAGCGGTCTGAAAAAACAGGACCTTATCTTTAAGATCTTGCAGGCTCAGGCGGAGAAACAGGGGCTTATGTTCGGCGACGGGGTCCTGGAAGTGCTTCCCGAAGGCTTCGGGTTCCTGCGGGCCACCAACTATAACTATCTGCCTTCACCCGATGATATTTACGTCTCTCCATCACAGATACGCAAATTTTCCCTTCGCACCGGCGATACCGTTTCCGGGCAAATCAGGCCGCCCAAGGATAATGAAAAATATTTCGCGCTGCTTAAAGTCGAAGCGGTTAATTTCGAACACCCCGATGAGTCGCGCATCAGGATATTGTTTGACAATTTGATACCGATATACCCCAAAGAGCGCTTCATCCTTGAGACCGAGCCGGATGAGCTTTCGACCAGAATTCTTGATTTGCTCTGTCCTATCGGCAAGGGCCAGCGCAGCCTGATCGTCGCGCCTCCCTATAGCGGTAAGACCGTGCTCATGCAAAAGATCGCCAACGCCATCATGAAGAGCTACCCTGAAGTCGTCCTCATGGTGCTGTTGATTGATGAGCGGCCGGAAGAAGTGACTGAGATGAAGAATATGGTGAGGGGAGAGGTCATCAGTTCGACCTTTGATGAGCCGGCTCAGCGGCATGTGCAGGTCGCGGAAATGGTGCTTGAGAAGGCCAAGAAGCTCGTCGAGCATAAGAAGGACGTGGTCGTGCTCTTAGACAGCATTACCCGCTTGGCTCGCGCCTACAATTTAGTCGAGCCCCATTCAGGAAGGATACTTTCAGGAGGTATCGATTCCAATGCCCTGCACAAGCCCAAACGGTTCTTCGGTGCGGCCCGGGCGCTGGAAGAGGGAGGGTCTCTGACCATTATCGCCACGGCCTTAATCGATACCGACTCGCGCATGGATGGCGTGATTTTCGAGGAGTTTAAGGGTACGGGAAACATGGAAATCACCATGGACCGGGGCATTTTCCAGAGGAGAATCTATCCGGCCATCGATATCAAGCGGTCCAATACCCGAAGAGAAGAATTGTTGATTCACCCTGACGAGCTGCAGCGGATTTGGGTTCTGCGTAAAGCCCTCAATGAGCTCAATTCCGCAGAAGCCCTGGAACTGTTAATCGAGAAATTATCTAAGACCAAGAACAACGTAGAATTTCTCCTCAGCCTCAATAAATAATGATATAATGCCGCTTGTCTTGTGCCCCCTCAGACCGGGGTTGAAGCGGTTTTAGAAAACATTGAAAGAAAGCCTGTTTTTTGGGGTAACGACAGAGAAATAAATCGGTATATCTGCCTCGCTACATACCGGGTAAATTCTCACGCTTGCTACGCAAGCAGGATAATTTACCCGGACTCGGCAGATATTAATTCCGCCGCTTCCAGCGGCGTAATTAAGGAGGGCTCGTATGAAAAACAAGGTGCATCCCAAGTATGAACCAGCGACCATTCTCTGCGCCTGCGGGAACGTGGTGCATACCCGTTCGACCAAAAAGACCATTAATGTCGAAATCTGTTCGAAATGCCACCCATTTTTCAGCGGCAAGCAGAAATTCGTCGATTCCGAGGGAAGAGTCGACAAGTTCATGAAAAAGTATACCAAGCAAAAATAAAAATCCTTCATGAGCAACCGCTCCGGCACGTTTTGCCCGCCTCCGCACGATGCCACGGACTTTGCCTGTGCCTACCGATGAGGATAGCGTGATTGCTTCGGCGGATGTCACTGAATGGGCAAAGTCCCGCGAGAGGGGTGTTCCATTTTAGGCAATGATTAACCTTGAAAAACTCAAAACCGAGTGTGCCCGGCTTTCGCAGCAGCTTTCTTCCCAGGAATTCATCCAGCAGCGGGAGAAATATACACAGCTTGCCAGGCGTTTTGCCTATTTGGAGAAGCTGGTAAAACTTCTTGAGGCGAAACAGAACCTTTGCCGGCAACAGGAACACCTCAGAGAGATCCTCGCCCATCCTACCGAGGCCGAAGAACTCAAAATCCTTGCCGCAGAGGAAATCGCAGCGCTTGACACCAAAATTATCTCTATCGATGATGAGATCGAAGAAAAGGTCTTTAGCGAAAGCGAAACCGAACGCGATCTCATCATTGAGATACGTTCGGCAGCCGGAGGGGAGGAGGCGGCGCTTTTCGCCGGGCTTCTCTTTAAAATGTATTCGCGGTACGCGGAAGTGTATGGCTGGAAGTTTGAAGTTTTAAGTTCTAATCCTACCGAGATAGGAGGGTTTAAGGAGGTTATTTTTTCGGTAAAAGGCAAAGGCGTCTCAAGCCGCCTGAAGTACGAGAGCGGCGTGCACCGGGTGCAGCGGGTGCCGGTGACTGAAGCCGGCGGCAGGATCCACACTTCAACGGTTACGGTGGCGGTATTGGTTGAACCCAAGGAGATTGAACTGAAGATTAATCCCGAGGATTTAAAGATAGATACCTTCCGTTCTTCCGGTGCCGGCGGCCAGCATGTGAATGTTACCGATTCCGCGGTGCGCCTGACTCATATTCCCAGCGGGACTATTGTCACCTGCCAGGACGAACGCTCCCAGGTCAAAAACCGGGGAAAGGCTTTACGGGTGATTAAGGCCCGCATCATGGAGAAAATGATGCGCGATGAGGTTGGTAAGATGACCGAGCTCAGGCGCCTGCAGCTGGGGACCGGCGAACGCAGCGAGAAGATACGCACCTATAATTTTCCGGAGCGCCGGGTAACCGACCATCGGATAAACTTTACCGTGTACCGGCTCGAAGCGGTCTTGGGAGGGGATCTCGATTTGGTCATTAAAGAGCTCATGAAGTTGGAGCGCAAAAGAATATATGAATCTCAGGGGCTCTTGTAATACCGCTGACCTTGGTTCAGGCGCGCCTCGGCAGACGGCGCTTAAGCCCCAGAGAATCCGGGAATGGATAAGCGTCCATGCCCCGGCTTTTCGCGAGAGGGATTTACGTTTCTTGATCCGGCAGGTATTTGCCGTTGACTCGCCGTTTTCACTCGATGCGGACGCTTTACTTATGGATTCCTCCCGTCGAATGCTTGAACGGGCATTACAGTTGTATACGCAGGGCATGCCGCTTGCCTATATCCTCGGGAAAGAAGAATTTTTCGGTTTGGAATTCCTTGTCAATCATTGCGTATTAATCCCCCGCCCGGAAACGGAAGTGATTGTCCAGAAGGCCATCGCCATAATTGACGCCACTGCCGCAAACCGGGTATTGGATTTATGCTGCGGGAGTGCCGCCATTGCTGTCAGTGTCGGCGTTTCAATAGACCGCGTTCTCCAGATGAGTGCTTCTGATGTCTCGTGTGAAGCTCTGAGAGTTGCCCGAGCCAATGCCCTCCGTCATCGAGTCGGGTTAAATCTGGTACAGAGCGATTTATTGACGGCTTTTGGCTTTGGTTGTTTTGATCTTATTGTGTGCAATCCCCCCTACGTCGAGGAGAGTAGTATTACCGGCTCGCTCACGCACGAACCCCGCCTGGCTCTTGCCGCAGGCAGTGATGGGTTTCTATTTCTGCGCAGGATAATTCATTCAGCCCACCGTTATCTTGCCGAGGGTGGCCGGCTCATCATGGAATTCGGTTACAACCAGAAAGAGGCGCTCGAGTTATTGATTGGTCCCAGCGTTCTTACGGTGGAGGAATGGTTTAAGGATTACGCCGGAATCTGGCGGGGAGTAATACTTAAGCAGAGAGGAGCCTGAAGGCATGGATAAATTCGTCATTCACCAGTCAAAACTTTCCGGGATTCTGCCGGTCAGTGGTTCAAAGAACGCTGCTCTTCCGATCATGGCTGCAAGTCTTCTTACCGATGAGCGGTGCATAATCCACAATGTCCCTGATTTAATGGATATACGGACCATGATAAAGATTTTAGAGGTCCTGGGTAAAAAAATACAGTTTAATGAAGCCACCTTGGTCATAGATAATGATAGAAATATTAGTTACGTCGCTCCCTACCGGCTGGTGCGGACCATGCGGGCTTCTTTTTGCTGTCTGGGGCCTTTGCTGGCGCGGCGTAAAAAAGCAAAGGTAGCCTTGCCGGGCGGGTGCGTGATCGGCCCGCGGCCGGTGGATTTGCATATCAGGGGCTTAAGAGAACTTGGAGCGCAGATATCCATCGAGAAAGGTTATTGCTTGGCCCGGTCTCCGTATCTGGAAGGCAAACACATGTATTTAGGCGGTTCCTTTGGCTCTTCAGTGCTTGCCACCGAAAACGTCATGATGGCCGCGGTGCTGGCGCGGGGGGAAACGGTCATCGAATATGCCGCCTGCGAGCCTGAGGTAGAATGCCTGGCCCGCTGTTTGCTGGCCATGGGCGCGAAAATCTCCGGCCAGGGCAGCCCCATGCTGAAAATTGAGGGCGTTAAAAAAATTACCGGCTGCGAGGTTACGGTTATTCCCGACCGCATCGAAGCCGGGACTTTTATCGCTGCCAGCCTTGCTACCGGTTCAGCCCTCGCGATTGAAGGGGCAGAGCCCCTGCATCTTACCTCAGTCATTGATGCGGCCCGGCGCATCGGAGCGGAAATCAGCGTGGATACAAGCGGCCTGATCTCAGTCAAGCCTAAGGAGCGGCTGCGTCCGGTAAACATAACCACCCTCTGTTATCCGGGTTTTCCTACGGACCTGCAGGCCCAGTTTATGGTCTGCCTGTGCTTTGCCCAGGGCATATCCCTGGTGACGGAAAAAATCTATCCTGACCGGTTCATGCACGTTGCCGAATTGAACCGTATGGGCGCAGCGGTTCAAAGGAGCGGCCCCTATTCGATTATTGAAGGCACCCCGAAGCTCTACGGCGCGGAAGTCATGGCTTCGGATTTACGTGCTTCAGCGGCGCTGGTTATAGCCGGGCTTGCCGCCGAAGGTAAAACCGAAGTATTGCGGGTCTATCATATTGACCGCGGCTATGAGAAGATCGAGAATAAGCTGAAGAGAGTAGGAGCAAAGATCAAGCGCGAAAAACAGTAAGGTAGAATGGACACGAATCTGGAACGAATGGACACGAATTAAGAAGGAAAACCATAAATTATTCGTGACAATTCGTTCTCCTATTCGTAGACATTCGTGTTTATTCGTGTGCAATTCGTGTTAATTCGTGTATCTATGAAAGTGCTGGTCATCGATAACTACGATTCTTTTACCTATAATCTGGTGCAGTATCTTGAGGAGCTCGGCGCCGAAGCGCTCGTCTTTCGCAATGACGCCGTGACTCTGCGGAAATTAAAACATATCTCGTTTGACAAGGCGGTCATCTCGCCGGGGCCAGGCGGACCCGGCGATGCCGGCATCAGCGTAGGCTTCATCAGAGAGTTTTACCGCACCACTCCTATTTTAGGCGTATGTTTGGGCCATCAGTGTATCGGTGCGGCATGGGGTGGCCGCATCGTTCGGGCGCCGAATATCATGCACGGAAAAACCTCGCTTATCTATCATAACGGCAAAGAGATTTTTAAAGGATTAAAAAATCCTTTTTCGGCAACACGGTATCATTCGCTCTGCATCGAGAAAGAAAGCCTTCCGGCAAATTTGCATATAACCGCCCATACCAAGGATGGTATAATAATGGGAGTAAAGATGAAGCATGCTCCCCTCTATGGAGTGCAGTTTCATCCTGAATCGATTTTGACCGGCGAGGGTAAACGGCTGCTTTCAAACTTCCTAAAACTATGATCAAGGAAATTCTAGTCCAGCTCATCCGGGGTGAGAGCCTCAGCTATGATGAGGCGAAGCTGGTTTTTGAGGCTATCCTATGTTTGTCGATAAGCCCAGCGCAAATAGCTGCGGTTCTGGTTGCCTTGCAGATGAAAGGCGAGACAGAAGACGAAATTGCCGCTGCCGCTTCAGTTATCAGGGAAAAAGCCACTAAGGTTAATGCCGCAGAGCGTTTCATGGGCATTGCCGGTTCCCAGCCGGTTGTGGATACCTGCGGTACCGGCGGCTCGGGGCTGAACAAATTTAATGTTTCCACCGCGGTTGCTTTTGTGGTGGCGGCGGCAGGATTTACCGTTGCTAAGCACGGTAATAAGGCGATGTCCTCTAACTGCGGAAGCGCCGACGTGATGGAGGCCTTGGGTGTTCGTGTCAACAGCCCGGTATCGTGCATGGAGCAGGCGCTTAATAAAGTGGGAATAGGATTTTTGTATGCCCCCTTATACCATCCGGCGCTCGTGCAGGTCGCCCAGGTCCGGCGGGAAATAGGCGTCCGCACCGTCTTTAATATTTTAGGCCCGCTCTGTAATCCCGCCGGCGCCAATTATCAGTTGCTCGGAGTCTATAGTAGGCAGCTACTGCCTGTCCTTGCCCGGGTGCTGCGGACACTGGGCAGCGCGAGCGCCCTGGTAGTATACGGCAAAGACGTCTGTGATGAAATATCTTTGACTGGCCCGACTGACGCCTGCCTCCTGAAGCGTCGTGCCATTGTGCAGCTGCGGCTGAATCCCTCGGATTTCGGCCTTAAGAAAATAAAGCTTAAAGATATCCTGGTTAAAGACGCGAACTCTTCCGCTCAGATGATTCTGGATGTGTTCGCGGGCAGAACTTCTGCCGCGCGCGACCTTGTGCTTGCCAATGCCGGCGCCTGTTTCTACCTGCTCGGTAAAGCAGCCCATTTAAAAGCGGGCGCGCGGCTTGCCGCGGAACTTCTTGACCAGGGCAAGGCCGCGGAGAAACTTCTGCAATTCAAAACTTTTGTGAGTACCTATGCATAAGATACTCTCGTTAATCTTGGAAGCGAAAAAGAAGCGCATCGAGGTCCTGCGTAAAAACCAGCCGGCGTTTGAAGCGCTGGTCAAGAAATCGCAAGATCCCCTGTCGTTTAAAAAAGCCATCAAGCGCCAAGGGAAACTTTCCCTGATCGCGGAGATAAAGCAGGCTTCCCCGGTCAGCGGGATCCTGCGGCAGGATTTCTCGCCGGTGGATATTGCCAAAGTGTATAAAAAAAACAAAGCCCACGCCCTTTCGGTCCTCACTGAAGAGGATTTTTTCTTGGGCAAGATCAATTATATTGAAAATATTAAAAAGGAGATCAATCTGCCGCTGCTGCGCAAGGATTTTATACTCGAGCGGGTCCAGGTGCTGGAATCGCGGGTGGTCGGCGCCGACGCTCTTATTCTTATCATGGGAATACTTGATGAAGAACGGGTCAAGGACCTCTATTTTTTCGCAAAAGATCTGGGGATGGATGTTTTAGTTGAAGTTCATACCGAGAAAGAACTTAAGAAGGTTTTAAAAATCGGCGTTGATATCATCGGCGTCAACAACCGCAATCTCCATACCTTTCAGGTGGATATAAAGCGCTCTGAGCAGTTGGTCCCCTTTATTCCCGAGAAAGTAATCAGGGTCAGCGAGAGCGGCGTCAATACCGTAAAAGACGTCTTGCTTCTTAAAGGATTGGGAGTGGATGCGGTTCTCATCGGCGAGGCGTTCATGCGGGCCGAATCTATAGAAGAGAAAGTCAAAGAGCTCAATATAGACGCCTGATTCAAAGCCTGGCAGGGGAGCCTGGATTCGTCGGTGATCGGTCATGAAAGGGGTGTCCTTTCCATGATAAAAGTAAAGATCTGCGGTATAACCAACCTGGAAGACGCCCGTTTAGCTTCAAGCTTGGGGGCCGATGCTCTCGGGTTTATTTTTACCCGCAAAAGCCCCCGCTGTATAACGCAAGCCGCGGTAAAAAAAATCATACCGGCGCTCGACCCTTACTTGACCACCGTGGGCGTGTTCCTTGATGAAGAGAAAGAAAAAGCCTGGGATATCGCGACAGCGCTTAATCTTGATGCGGTGCAGTTCCATGGCAACGAGTCGTGGGAATATTGCCATTATTTCAGGCAGCGTTTCAGGGTGATCAAAGCCATATTTCCCGATAACTACTCGTTCATTCCGAGCCTGTCACGCTACCGCGTCGATGCTTTTTTATTTGATATCCCCTATGAACAGAAGTTGAGGGGAGTAAAGACGCTTTCTCCTCAGGCCTTGAAAGCCATCGCGCAGCTGATCCGGGCGCAAACCAGGGTCATTATCTCCGGCGGCCTTACCGTCGATAATGTCCAGAGAGCGATTCGTCTAAAACCCTACGCGGTAGACGTCACCAGCGGGGTGGAGGCCATGGTTGGTAAAAAAGACCCTAATGCCCTCAGGTTTTTCATTCAAAGAGTAAAACAGTTTAGCCCCTAGGTGCTGAATATCAAGGCATCGTTTACCCAAGGAGGAGGAACGATGGACTGTTAAATCAGAAATCCGGATATCGAATATCGAAACAAATTCGAAATCCGAAATGAAGAAAACAGATAAAAATATAATGACTGTTTAAGACATTTGGATTTTCTTCGTTTGTTTCGAATTTCGGATTTCGTGCTTCGGATTTAAAGTAAACGATGTCGCGAAGTTTGTTTCTTAGGCCCTTAAGAGTTCTCTCACGGCGTGGGTTGTAAGTAAAAATCTATGAGGCTTCCTGACAAAAAAGGTTACTTTGGCCAGTTTGGGGGAAAATACATTCCTGAGACGCTCTCGGTATGCCTGAACGAACTTACTCACGCGTATCAGAGGGTCTGCGGCCACCGGCGTTTTCAAGAAGAACTCAGGTATTATTTGCGTGATTATGCCGGTCGGCCAACTCCTCTGTACTTTGCCAAAAACCTCAGCCGGCATCTGGGGATGAAGATATATTTAAAACGGGAAGACCTCCTGCATACTGGTGCCCATAAGATCAACAATTCTTTGGGCCAGGCTTTGCTGGCAAAGTTTATGGGCAAGCAAAGAATAATCGCCGAAACCGGCGCTGGCCAGCACGGCGTGGCCGTTGCCACCGCCTGCGCCCTTCTGGGTATAGCCTGCGAAATATACATGGGCGAAGAGGATGTGCGGCGCCAAAAAATGAACGTGCTGCGCATGAAGATGCTGGGGGCGCGGGTAAGACCGGTTTCAAGCGGTTCCCGCACCCTGAAAGACGCTTGCAATGAAGCCTTCCGTGACTGGGTTACCAATGTGCGCACGACCTATTATCTTCTGGGTTCGGTGGTCGGCCCGCATCCTTATCCGATGATGGTGCGGGATTTCCAGTCAGTCATCGGAAAAGAATCCCGCAGCCAGATATTGAAGAAAGAAGGCCGGCTCCCGGATTATTTGCTTGCCTGCGTCGGTGGCGGCAGTAATGCCATGGGCCTATTTCAACCTTTCTTTAAAGACGCCTCGGTTAAGTTCATCGGCGTTGAAGCTGCGGGTTTCGGCTTAGGGGGCCTGCATGCCGCTTCGCTGGTCAAGGGTAAGCTCGGTGTGTTTCAGGGTTCAAAGTCTTTTGTGTTGCAGGATAAATTTGGCCAGATTCAAAACGCGCATTCCATCGCTCCCGGACTCGATTATCCCGGAGTCGGGCCGGAGCACAGCTACTCCTTTTACCGTTCGATGAAACGGGCTCACTACGCGGCTGTCGATGATTCCCGCGCAGTCGAGGGTTTTCATCTTCTTTCACGCCGTGAAGGGATAATCCCGGCACTGGAAACCTCTCATGCCATATACTATTTGAAACAGCTGGCGGCCAGAGCGCCGGGCCGGCTGGTGATCGTCTGTCTTTCCGGAAGAGGCGATAAGGATCTGGACATCATCGACGCCTATCAGCCTCGCCGTCGCCGGAAGTCGCGGTAGGAGTATTCAAAAACATGATGCGGCTGGATGAAAAATTCAGGCAGTTGAGAGAAAAAAAGCAGAAGGCGTTCATCGCCTATGTTCCCTTCGGCTTACCGGACACTGAAGCGACTCTTGAGATTTGTTCGGTATTGCAGGAGGCCGGGGTTGATATCATTGAACTGGGTTTTCCTTTCTCCGATCCTCTGGCTGACGGCCTGATAATTCAGGAAGCAATGGCTTTTTCGCTTGCCCGGGGAGCGACCATGGATAATTTTTTTAAGTTACTCCCCCGGCTCAGTGCGCGCCTCGACATCCCGGTGGTGGTGATGACCTATTACAATCCTGTTTTCCGGTTCGGGATCAACCGGTTTCTGGCCGCATTACAGGCAGCCGGCATGGGAGCGGCTTTGATAGTCGATGTGCCGGTAGAGGAAGCCGGGGAGTATATCAGGTGTGCCCGCAGGCATGATATCGATACGGTTTTTTTCGCCACGCCGACCACTTCACGGGAACGCATAAAAAAAATCGCAAAACTTTCAAAGGGATTCCTTTATTATATTTCAGTAACCGGCATCACCGGCCCCCAGGCGCTTGCCTACACCTCAATCGCCCGCCCCCTTCAGGCCATTAAAAGCG
>CAYNSZ010000005.1:0-21411 GCA_964400075.1 uncultured Planctomycetia bacterium | reverse complement strand
CATATTGGATTCAATAATCCCTGCCAAACCGTTATAAAAAATACCCATGCGCGAACGTAAATCCTGGCCAAATACCTGCACGCACAAAATGAGCGCAACCGCAGCAAGTATCAGCGAACGCTTCCTTGGCATCATGTGCCCTCCTTTTATGTAAAGTGTAATGTAAGTATTGTACTTTAACAGCTTGGTGTAAACATGTTATGGCTTAAATCCGAATATCGAAATCCGAAATACGAAACAAACAAAGAAAATCCGAAATTCGAATGTCTTAAACAGCCACTATATTTTTCTCTGTTTTCTTCATTTCAGATTTCGAATTTGTTTCGATATTCGATATTCGGATTTCGGGTTTACATTATAAACACGACTCTGTTAAGGTACATAAGTATTACGTGCGAAGGTATTTCCGGGTAAGGCCCACGAGAAACAGCGGTACGATAAATAGCCCGGAAAAAGCTTCAACTACAGCGATCAGCCGCGTTGCCCCCACGGCAACAATGTCGCCGTATCCGACAGTGGTAAATGTCACCATGCTGAAATAGAAAGCCTGGGAAAAGCCAGGTTGTATGATTTTACCCACCTCATTCAGGTGACCGGTCATGTACAAAAAAGCACAGAAAGTCACGATAAAAATCCCAGCCATAAAAGTCCGGGTGGGCCGCTCGCCATGGCCCCAGATAGCATAAGAAAATGTCAAAAAAAACCAGGAACGCAAATACCTGAATCCATTGGCCGGACGCGCCTTATGGCCAGGGTCAAAGCCCAGGCTCGATTGATAGGGATGAATCAAAGCACGGGTAAGGAATCTACGGTAGTTTTCTTTGGAACGGTAAAAACACTTTGAAAAGTCGAGCCATTCCCCGTCGCGCTCATGGGCTACAGCCGCGTGCTTATACAAAAGCGAAGCGTAGTCATAATCATGGTTTTTTATCGCTTGTTCCGCTGCCTGCTCGTAGGCATGGGCGGCGTTATAAAAAATCCCCTCGCCTGACTTTTTACTCCAGCAGCTGGCCGCTGAGGCAAAACACAAGGCTGACTGCTTGTGGTTGCCTTCGCCGCGGTAGGCTAAAGCGGCTTTGCGAAAAAGCCGGTAGGCTTCATCGTATTTATCCTGGCTCAAGAAGGTTTGCGCTTCGTGTTCCAAAATTCTGGTATCGGCATTCATGATAATTTCCTTGTTTCTTCCCTGCCCAAAGAAATGGGACATCCCTCGTACGGCGGTTCTTATCCAGTAATGCCGTCAAGTATCGCTTTCATCACCTGCGGCCGGTTCAGCGTAAAAAAATGCAGGCGCCTATATCCCTGGCTGATGAGGTCTTTGCATTGCCGTATGGTAAGGTCAATGCCCGCCTGCTCCATATGCCGGGGGTTGGCGCGGTGGCGCTCAAGCTCTTCCTGGATATGCCGGGGAACGCTCGCCCTGGTTATGGAAGCAAACTGCCTCACCTTATCGATACTGGTCAGAGGCAGGATTCCCGGCAATACCGGAATAGTTATCCCGGCCCCCCGCATCCTATCCAGCAAAGAATAGAAATGCCGGTTATCAAAAAACATCTGAGTAACCGCGAAATCCGCGCCGGCATCAATTTTTTCTTTCGCGCAGCGCAGGTCTTGCTCTAAGGAGGAAGTCTCGATGTGGCCTTCGGGATATACTGCCACGCCAATACAAAAACCTTGGTAGGATTTTCTAATCAAACGCACTAAATCGCGGGCATAGCAGAAATCCGCTCCGGGCATAGCCTGGCGGAGCGTATCTTGAGGAGGGTCCCCGCGCAGAGCCATGATGTTTTCGATGCCCCGACGCTTGTAGTGATCGAGCTGCTCTTCGATTTCACCGGGCTCGGCGTCAAGACAGGTAAGATGCGGCATCACCGCCAGGCCTCCTTCTTCAAGCAATATGTCCACCGCTCTTTGGGTATTTGCCTGAGTAGTACCTCCGGCGCCGCAGGTCATGGAAATATACAAAGGCTGGTAGGCTCTTAGGGCACTGATGGTTTCCCGTAATGACTTGACGGAAACATCTGTTTTTGGCGGAAAGAATTCAAAGGAGAAACCGCTTTGCTGATGTTTAAGGATATCGCTTATCTTCATAGTCGAAAAACTAATTGCTGAATATCAAGACATCGTTGACCCGAATTAAGACAGCATAATGGTTAAATCAGAAATCCGAATATCGAAATCCGAAATGAAGAAAAGAGATAAAGTTACCGTGGCAGTTTAGAGCATTCGAATTTCGGATTTTCTTTGTTTGTTTCGTATTTCGGCTTTGGTCTGTGCAGACAGACAAGCGCATATCCCACGGCGAATTTAATACTCTATTTGCTACGCGCGAGTATGAATTCGAGCGTGACTCACGCAGCGAATTCAATTATACCAGAATCACCGCTAAAACTAAACACCCCTCAGGGATCCAGCAAAAACCTCAGAGGAAAGATTCTTTAAGTTTCTCAAGCTCTTTGTCTATCGCTGCCAGGCGTTTTTCCATCTCCTTGAGGAGCTTGGCGTACTCGACGACCATCTCGGTATTATGGTAGCTGCGAGGATTGGATAAAATACGGGCCTTGACATTACGCTCAAGCTCGAGTTTCTCTCTCTCCTGGCGCAGTTCGGTGATGCGTTTGGCGGTGCGCGCATTATGGGTTTTGCGCTTTTTTTTGGCCTCGCGGTCAAGAAACAGCTGGCTGCGTGGCTTTTCCGCAAGAGTTACTTCAACGCTGACATCAGGAGGCAAAGCTGCAGGCGAACCGCTCTTTCGCATCTGCCAGTAATAATCAAAATTGCCCGGGAATTTACTGACTGCCCCTCCTGCCACCTCATATACGGCGTTGGCAACTGAGCGTACAAAATGGATATCGTGGCTGATGAATACCAACGTCCCCTCATAATCGGTTAAAGCCTTAATAAGTGCCTCAACCGCGTCAAGATCAAGGTGCGTGGTCGGCTCATCAAGCAATAGCAGGTTGGGCGGATTCATGAGCAGTTTCGCCAGGATCAGACGGCTCTTCTCGCCGCCGGAGAGAACCGTCACTTTTTTTTCAACGTCATCGCCAACGAACAGGAATGCCGCAAGTACCGTACGGATTTCAGTCTGCGTCAGGCGGCCTGCGGCGGCTCTGCAGGCCTCGTCAAATACCGTGTTATCGGGATTAAGCACATCCATCCTGGTCTGAGAAAAATAACCGATATCCACGTTGTGGCCGAGTATGCGCCGACCCATATCGATATCAATGACCCCGGAGAGGATTTTAAGGAGAGTGGATTTTCCCGCGCCGTTTTCTCCCGCCAGCACTATCCGCTCGTGCTTGGTAATCTCAAGATTGAAATTCTTATACACGGTGACTTCGGGATAGGATTTACAAATGTTGGCAAGCTCAATGACTTTATGGCCGCTGGAACGCGCCTGGGGAAAACGAAAGGTGCGGATGCTCTCGCGCCGGTCAGGCGGAACAACTATCTGCTCCATCATCTCCAGCGCCTTTTTTTTAGCCCGTACCTGCGAGGCTTTGTTCGGCTGGGCGTGGAAACGGCTGATAAACCCGGTCAACTGTTCGCGTTTTTTCTGCTGCTCGTTGAACTGCTTTAGGGCGTGGGCGCGCCGCTGGGCTCTGAGGCGCTCGTACTCGTCGTAATTGCCTTTTACTTTGGTTATGGTGCCGTTCTCAAGCACCAGGGTGTAGTTGGTAACCTCAGTCAAGAAATCCCGGTCATGGGAAATCATCACAAACGCGCCGCGATAGTCTGCCAGATACTCCTTAAACCAGAGAGCAGCGGCCAAATCCAGGAAATTGGTAGGCTCATCGAGAAATAAAATCTCATAGGAATAACTCAGGAGCTTTGCCAGGAGCACGCGCATCTGCCAGCCGCCGCTTAAGGCGTTGACCGGCCGGCTGAACTCTTTGTCCTTAAACCCGAGGCCGGAAAGGATCTTTTTGACCTTATGCTCCAGGTTGAAAAAATCATAGAATTCAAGCTCATGCAAGACCTCGCCGTAGCGGCTCGAGGCGGCCTTATGCTCTGTCTCAAGCGTCTCTTTTTCTTTTTTAAGCCGCATGATGGTCTCATCGCCCTCCAGCACTTCCGACAGTACTGTGGCTGTCGAAGAAAAACTTGCCTCCTGGGGAAGATAGCCGATACGGATGCTTTTCGCCACCTGTATGGTCCCTGAAGTAGGAAGAACTTTGCCCAGAACCGCAAGAAAAAAAGTAGTCTTGCCGGCTCCATTGGGGCCGACCAGGCCGATTTTTTCTCCCCGGTTGATAGAAAGGGAGATACTTTTAAATAAGTCCCTCTCTCCGAAACTTTTGGTAAGGTTTTGAACAGAAATCATAATGTATGTTCAGTTAAGGCGGATAAAGTAAATGATTATAGCAGAAACTAAGCGCTGAGTCGAGCAGCTGTACGGTATGGGGAAGGATTAGATTTCGGTCTTTCGGATGAGCTCGCGGTAATACTGGATGCATTCCTCTTCGGAGGGCTGCCGGCTGCCCCAATGGCTATGGTCTTTTTTAATGAGGCCAAGCAGATACTCCTCAGCTCTTACATGCTCGAGCGAACGCTCCTCATGTATCATACGGCCGCAAATGCGGCATTGGTATCTGCCGTGTTTTTCAGCGCATTTATTGCAGAGCGAGGCGTCTTTTTCCGAAGGCATGACCGCGAACAAAAGCCTCGGTACGCGGCTTAAGAAACCGCTTAAGGACACGCCGCATTTGGTACATTTAGTCATAATCCCTCCCGGATCGAAAAAGCAAACTACCGCAAGTACAGCGAAAAATCATGCGGTAAACTATTATATCAAATAAACAAGCTGACTTCCATGATATTAATCCGGGCCGGCATTGTATTACTTCACAATTACGGCAACGTCTTTGGGTAACGGTTACGATGCCCTTCCGCCTGTGAGCTTGTCCCGGCGGGACGTCCTACGGCTACGGTAAACGGCTCAACAAATATTAATCTTTAAGACGTAACCATTACCCTAACCCATACGGGCCTCGTTACCCTGGCCATTACCCATTACTACTTTTCTTGCCGGGGTTGGAAATAAAGCGGTAACCGGTGCCGTGAACGGTGAGGATATGCCGGGGCTGCGCCGGGTTATCTTCGATCTTACGGCGCAGCACAGCGATGTGCTGGTCCAGGGTGCGGGTGGTGCCCTGATAGCGGATACCCCAGAGCTCATCAAGAATGACCGAGCGCTCAAGTACCCGGTTATCATGCTTGATGAAGAACTGGAGCAATTGGATTTCCCTGGCGGTTATGGGGAATGATTTACTGGCTTTGGTCGCCGCGAAACTCTTGGGATCAATGCGGACATCGCCGAACTGAATAGGGGTATCGTCCCTGCAGATGACTTTCGCGTTTGACCGCCTCAGCATGGCGCGTACCCGCGCCAGGAGTTCCTTGGTGCTGAAAGGCTTGACGATATAGTCATCGGCGCCGATTTCCAGACCCACGACTTTATCGACTTCTTCAGCCTTAGCGGTAAGCATCGCAATCGGAGTCGACGTATCTTTTTTACGGATTTCCCTGCATACCTCGTAACCGCTTTTCTCAGGAAGCATGATATCGAGCAGAATCAAATCAGGTTTCTCTTGCTCGTAGAGTTGCAGGGCTTGCGAACCATACCGCGTTGAGCTGACCAGGTATCCTTCACTAGCCAGCAGGTCAACCAGCCCGGTAAGAATAGCCGGGTCATCTTCAACTATCAGTATTTTTTGTTTCATATATTCAAGGTTAGGCTCCTTTTATGGGGAACTCCACCACAAACACGCTCCCTCCGCCTTCGCGAGCCTGGTGGTAAATAGTGCCGCCATGGTCTTCAACGATACGTTTGGCTATGGTAAGGCCCAAGCCCGTTCCCCGCACCCGCGAAGTCAAGGAATCGTCAACCCGGTAAAATTCCTTAAAAATCTTTTTCGCGTCAGCCGGTCTTACCCCGATGCCGCGGTCTTTGACTCTGATAAACAAAGTCTTGCCCCTTTGCTCAACCTCAAGTTCGATATCTTTGGTGTCCGGAGAATATTTCTCGGCATTCTCAAGGAGGTTTAAAAGCACCTGCCGAAAAGCCTCTTCATCAACCGCAACCGAACATTGCCGGCAACGCGAGGTAAAGGTTACCCTGAAACCCGCAGTTTCAAGACGCAGCCGCTGGACTTCGATAATATCCGCGCATAAGACGGCTATGTCTGTAGCCCGCAGGTTATGGTTATTTTTTGGCTTGCCGCCACGCGAAAAATTAAGCACATTATTGATAAGCCGGGTAAGCCGCTCGGTTTCAGAAACCATAAGGCTTAAGTACTGGCCTTTTTTATCGCTTTCGAGTTGCGGTTTTTGTTTGAGCATCTCGGCAAACATCCGGATAGAAGTCAAGGGGGTTTTCAATTCATGCGAAACATTAGCGACAAAAGTGGTCTTTTGCTGGGCGAGCGCGACTTCATTATGGACATAACGCAGCACCACCACTCCGCCGCTTAAAATTGACGCGTATAAGATAATGACCAGCACCCACATCATCAATGTCCGCATGCGGGCTTGAGAAGTTACGAGGGCCGGGTCAGCCAGATACGCCGCCACTTCCCAACCGGGCAAGGTCTGGCTTATCTCGCTTGCGGCGAAGGGTTTGCCCCAATCGAGAACTTTGGCTTGCCGGGGAATAATCAAGGGTCTGCCGTTTTCATCAAGCACGGTAAGGACCCGGACATCAGTGTAGGCCTGCGGCAGGACTTTAATGATTTCTTCTTTCAGTAAATCATCGTTCATAACGCAGCCTAACACATAGTCATGGGCTATTTTTTTCCAAAACAGGAACCGTAAGCGGTTATCGATGAGCCGCGGGATAATGCCTTTTTCGCCTTCGGCGATAATCTGGCTGAAATTCAAAAGTTCCGAAATAAACATTGACTCCTGTTGCCGATTATCAACAGTCTGCTCCTGGTCAAGGCCGCTGGCAACCTCTACATTACGGTATAGGACTTGCTGACCTTCCTGGCGGGCCTTTTCATAGACTTGTTTGCGCAGGGGCTCGGACTGTTGAAACGTGCTTAAGGCTTCCTGGCTTTTATATTCTTCAGAAATCGCTCCGGTTTTAAAATAGCTACTGTCATCTTCCGCGCCGGGATACCTATCAGAGGTTACCTCCTGGAGAGCCGCCTGATTCACTGAAGGGACAGAACGTCCTGCCTCGGCCGGAACACTGGCTAAAATATCCTCCTTGTAGGCAAGCGCCACATTCTCAAAGACCGGGATACGCGCCTCATCTTTTAAAAAACGCTTGTTCCACTCAAGGAATGATTCCTCAGCCTCGCTGAGCGGCTCATCATAGCGGGGCCAGAGTATCTGGCGCTCGGCTGACACCAGAAACGGGACTTCAACCAGCGGCATAGATTGTTTCCAGCGGGAAAAAGATTCCTCCAGATTATCCAAAGCCGGCGGGTCAATGCTTTCATCCAGCTGTTGTTTGATCTGAAGTAAACGGTTGTCAATCAATGACGACACGTAGGAGGTTTCGGCAAGCAGGGTCCTTTTAATACCCTGTTCGATATACACCCCTTCGAGGCTGATGGACCTGAAAGCAATAGCACTCAAGACAATGCCCGGCAGAAGGACTACGATGATAAAAAACCAACCCAGATATGGGGCGAGCGTACGCTGTTTCATGACCAGAACGAACCCTCCAATCCCTCCGGCCTTTAGCTGGAGGGTGCCAGGGTTAAAACCCTGATTGGATTATACCAGGGTTTTACTTCGTTGGACTCAGTATCCTTCGAACCCCTTCGAGGCTGTTCAGGGTTCATGCTGAGTATCATCGAAGGAATACTTTAGCCTCGCTTTAGCTCGGCCAAAGTATCAAGCCGCGCAACATCTCTTGCGCGGCTGGCCGAGGCTTTTTGTACTCCTATTGCATGATTATTGATTTAAAAGATGATGCTTCTGTCTCTTTATACTGCAAAAGTGTCAGGCCCTGGTTGTCAATCACATCCTGAGAGAGCTGCTGGTTTTCCTGCGCTGCCGTAATTAATTCTCTATCATTATCACAGACTTGGGCGCTTTTTTCAAGCACTCCCTGCCCCTGGCTAAAAGCTTCCGCGGCCTGCCGGTAATCGCCCTGACGGCTAAACTTGAGCGCCTCTTCTTTGTAAACAGCAGCCTTGGTCAGAGCAATATCTTTGCTGACCGCCTTATTGATATTTGTCCTGACGTATTTCTGGTCGCTGCTGTAACGCAGGTTGACGTCTTGCGTCTTGCGTACGGTTTCGCCGCTCGCCGGGTTCTGAAATTCAATGGATACCCTGGCTGCTTTAAGTACCTGGCCATCGCTGCCGCGGGGAAGGCGTATTTCAAACAGCGCATACTTCTGGCTCGTGCCGTACAGGTCCTTAATGCCTGCCTCCATAGACTCCCCTTTTACCCGTCCTTTCCTGCCGATGACTGCCCCGGGTTGAACACCGCCAAGGCATTCAAAATTGATTTTTATGTCGCGGGCGACAAGCGTCATGGCTTGGCCTATCTCCTGGCTGAAAATCTCCGGCAGGCTGTCGCTGTTTTCGACAAAATAGTGGTTGGCGTCGCTCTCCCGCGCGAGCCCGGTCATCAACTCTTCATTGTAGTCAAGGCCAAGACCGATTGTAGAAACCGTAATCCCCTCAGCGCTGAGGGATCTGCCCAGGCGAACCACCTCTTCAGTTGTCTGCGGCCCGACATTAGCCAGTCCGTCAGAAAGAAGAATGATCCTATTGATATACCTGCTGGAAAGATTTTTGCGCACTTGGGCTCCACCGAAACTCACTCCCCCATAGAGAGCGGTCGAGCCGCCGGCCTCGATATCCTGGATAAGCCCGATCAAATAATCAGTATCCTTAACCCGCTGCGCCGGAATCAATACCCGGGGCTGGCTGTCGTAGACAATCAAGGAAAAAATGTCGTCTTGGTTGAGCCGGCTAACGATATCCATGGCGCCGCGTTTGGCATTCTCGATTTTATCATAGCTTCCCATGGAGCCAGACTTATCCAGCACTACTGCCAGATTCAGGGGTAGGCGTTTTGCCGGCGGCATATCATCGGCATACAGGCCTACTTTTACCACGGCGGTACTATCTTCACTGTCCGCTTCAACCACCGGCCGGTCAGGTTCCGCGAACACTTTTATCCGGGCGCACGCTTCCGGCAACGCCAGACCAAGGGCCAAAAAGCAAGCCATCATCGCAATCAACCACATTTTTTTCATGTTAATCCTCCTTTTCGTTCAATCCTGTCCCCACCCTCGCCGCATAACCGGAACCCTGCGTTCTTCATCGCGGTACTGCCAGGGAGTTTGAGTCGCATACCCCTGGCTGAACGCTGCCAGGTGAATGGTAGCTTGACGATAGACAAGGGCGTTAGCGTTAACTTCTCCGTCAATAACCGATACTTCAAATCCTAAATCAATAGCTGGTTTCTGGATATAATGCTTCGCATGGAGAGACCGCAGAAAATCAGCTGCGTCTTCCGGAGTGATTGAGCCCTGCTGATAGCAATCCAGAGCTGAAAATGCCGATGTTTTTAAAAGTTTAGGCCATAATTTCCGGAATAAATCTGGATTGGCAAAAAGATCGACACTGACAATGCGGGAACCGATACCCACTACAACCCCAATCGCATCAGCATTGAGCTGGGGGATATTTTGGAATCTCTGCTCAATCTCCTGGACCCTTCTTTTAACTTCCGGCGCTTCATACATCTCCTGATAGGCGTCGGTTTGGGAACTTACCATGAATCTGCTTGAGGCGTCAGCAATATTTTCCCAAATAGTGCTCTGAGCAGAAGGAGCGCCGGTCTGCGCTTCCCGGCGAAGGTCATAGGTACCGAGATTGCTCTTGCTGTAGAATTTCTCAGACTGGTAATCCCACCGGCCCTGCTCCACGCAATATACCGGGACCACAATGTTTTTGCTGTGAGGCTTAATCAATACATCCCTGCCCAGGATGCGATCCTGGCGGCAGCCGGTTAAAATCTCACCGCCCATCAAATAAATATACCGCTTGGAATTATTGGTTATGCTTACCTGGGGCACGCGGCCGCCTTCAAGCTCGCTCACCACCAGCCACCCCTTCTCCAACGCTTCATCGAGCGTCGCACAGGCTGTTGTATTCTCTACTGCTGTACTGTAAATGGGGATGATGGTAAGATTTTCATAGTATACCGGCTCACCTACTTCGAGAGTCTTGATAAATTCCTTAACCTCTCTGCCTGCCTCGGCATACGCCTGGAATTGCACCGCCAAGGCTACCGTCAACGCAAGGAAACAAAAAAGCGCAAACCGTCTCATCTGACACCTCCTTAATTCTCCCGACGAAGTCGGGGGAATTAATATCTGCCGAGTCCGGGTAAAGTCTCTGCCTGAGAATTTACCCGGTATGTAGCGAGGCAGATATAATTTGGTATACCCCAGCGCGTTCGCCAAAATTATCGAAGAAAATTTTGGCGTATACAGACGAGTCGGGATATTTATTACAAACCACATTTCTCTTCCCCTCCACCTCTTGTATACAACAAAAGCTAAAACCAGTTGTCAGGAAAGGGTAAAAGATTTGTAAAAAGATTGTAAAAGGATTCTGATGAAGAGAAGTGTGGCGAGAAGCGGTTGCCGGTCTACCGCAGGCGCAAAACGTCACAGAAGTATATCGAAAGAAAATTGGAAGGAATTAGCCGGTGGTTCTTTGATTTAGGCAAAACGCAGGGGACGGCGGAAATAATTGATGATCAAGCCTATCAGGACAACCACTACCAGGGCGCCTGAAAACGTATGAAGCAAACGCCAAAGCACGTTGGCCCGCTTAAGAATACGTGCTTCGGTCAGGTATATGGTCTCACAAGCACCGTTTCCGTCATCATCTCTTCTGGCACTTGTGCCACGCTTAAATTCTCCTTCACCGCGGGAATATTCGGCCAGATACCCCTTCAGCATTATCTGATCCCCGCGCCGGATGCTCCTAATAGTTCTTTGCACTTGCCGGTTACCGACCAACAAGTGATTGTTTGATAAATATTCGCCTTCGATGAGGGGGCAACCCCCGCGGGAACACCGCTGGGGATTACGCGAGTAGCAGGTAAAACTTCCGCTTTTAAACTCCGCGGTGCGGTAGGCACCGCTGGTGATATTCTTGCCCCAGACCACGCAAACATCTTTTATATTCAAAATGTCTCCCCAGAGTTTATGGTGGCATTCATACCAGCTGGTGGTGTCGTACGAGGAGACGACCAGCCCCCACAATTCATAATTAAACAGCGGAGTTACGCGATAGACCGTGCCTGCGCTCTTAACCTGGAAGGGCGGATGGATGGTTTCGGTTTGACGGGGATCCTGATAGAGTTGCTCAATAATCTGCGGCGGGAGAGGCAGGACTCCCTGATAATATCCGGACAAGACAAAAAGGATGACACTAAGGCCCAGCAAAAACTTAAGTATTACCGTAGCGCTACCCATGCAAGTATTATAGCAAAAAACAGCCGCTGTCCAAAAATCTGATTAAACATGTCTGCGCCGCGCTGCTTTTATGGTATAATTAATCTTAAATTACGTGCCAAGCCGGCAAAAAGTGCCCAATACGTTACTATGCCGTGATTCTTTACGCGCTCCAGGAGGTGCAGTAATGCCTAAGAAAATCAGCCGTATTATTTACGTTTGTTTTTTATTTTCAGGCATATCCGGGCTTATTTATGAAGTTCTCTGGGCCAAATACCTGGCCCTCATATTCGGCAATACCGCCTATGCCTGCAGCCTGGTGCTGGCAACCTTTATGGGAGGCCTGAGCCTAGGCAGCTTTTTTTTGGGCAGACTCAGCGACCGGCTTAAAAATCCCCTTGCCTTTTTTGGCTGGATTGAAATAAGCATTGCTCTCTACTGCAGCCTCACCCATCTTCTCTTTACCTCTTCCAAAACCTTTTACATCGGACTCGCGCAGAGCTTAAGCCTTTCACCGACAGCCCTAGTTCTGGTGAAATTCCTGATAGGCGCGCTCATCATGCTTCCACCCACAACGCTCATGGGCGGAACACTTCCTCTGCTGGCAAAATTTCTCATCAATACCCTCTCGGTCAGAGGCCAAACTATTGCCCGTCTTTATTACATCAACAGCTTCGGCGCTGTACTGGGAACGCTGCTCGCGGGTTTTTTCCTCATTCACCGGTTCGGCCTGGCCTTTACCACCACTATTGCCGCGGCAATCAATCTTCTTATCGGTATCATCATCCTAACCCTGAAAGATGCCCCCGTACTCAAACGCACCTTTGCCGCACCAGAAACCCCGCTCCCTGACAAGATAGTTCAACCCCAAGCCTGCTTCTCTCAAGCTGTCGTTGTCCTATCGCTGGCGGGAATATTTCTTTCAGGCTGTGTAGCCATGCTCTATGAAGTTGTCTGGATAAGGCTTTTATCAACGGTATTCGGCGGCTCCACCTACTCTTTTTCCCTGATGCTAGCCGCTTTTATATCTGGTATCACCATCGGCGCCTACCTGATTGCCCGGTTCATGCCCCAGGAACGCCACACTCTCCTTGCCTTTGGGCTCTGCGAAGTAGCAATCGGCGCTTCTTTGCTTTTGTCCTTACCCTTCTACGAAAAACTGCCCTTTATTTTTATAAAACTCTCCGAAATTTTCGTCCGGACCCCGAATACCTTTATCCTGTATATGAGTGTTAAATTCATCATTGCCTTTTTAATAATGCTTCCTCCCACTATCTTTATGGGGATGACCCTGCCGCTGGTAAGTAAAATCGCTTCCTGCAACCTCAAAACTCTGGGGAAAAAGATAGGCGGAGTTTTTGCTTATAATACCGCCGGCAATATCCTCGGAGCTCTGGTCACGGGCCTTTTACTTATATCAGCCCTGGGCCTTAAGAACACTCTCGAAATAGGAGTCGCCGTAAACATTGCTCTAGGACTCATCGTAATCTTAGCTGATAAATCCTGGACGCCGAGGCAAAAACTTAGCCTTGCCCTGGCAAGTTGTTTATTGATTGCCGGCTATAAACTATTGGCCCCTGATTGGAATAAGACCGCCTTCACCGCGGAGATTTTCCGGGGCAAACATATTGGCAGGAACCTGCGGGAATTAAACCGCAAACTTTCCAACAAAAATATCCTCTATTACCAAGATGGCGTTGACGCCACCGTTGCCGTCATTGAAGAAGAAAAAAATCTGCTATTGTACGTGAACGGAAAAGCTGACGCTTCGACCACCGGAGACATTCCTTCCCAGATTTTATGCGCCCAACTACCCCTGATCCTCAAGCCTGCGGCGAAAGACGTCATGGTGATAGGCCTGGGCAGCGGCATTACCTGTGGTTCAGCACTTTTGTCTGAGATAGAAACCCTTGACCTGATTGAAATCTCAAGCGCGGTAGTTGATGCGAATTTCCTTTTTAAACTTCATAATTATGACGCTCTGAATGATCCACGGCTTAACCTTTATATCGAGGATGCAAAAACTTTTTTACAGAAGACTCTAAAAAAATACGATATTATCATCAGTGAACCCTCGAACCCCTGGATGAGCGGTATCGGGTCCCTCTTCACCGACGATTACTTCAAGGAGTCCCTGGAACACCTGAAGCCAGGAGGCCTGATGGTTCAATGGGTTCAGGCCTATGAAATTGATGACCCCACCTTTGAAATGGTCCTGCGCACCTTCTGCTCAATTTTCCCTCAAGTCCAAGTTTGGACTACTGGCGTTTCAGATATTCTTCTGCTTGGCTCAAAGGAACCAATTAAACCTGATTTTATCGCTTCGGAACAAGTAATGGCCCGCAAAGAAATACGACAAGACCTCGCACGCATCGAACTCGAAGGATTATACACGCTTCTCAACCTGCAGCTAGCCTCCGACGCTCACCTGCGCCGGAGCATTTCTAAACAGGGGCCGGTTAATCAAGATTATTTTCCCAAACTCAGTTACCAAGCCCCGCAAGGACTCTACACCAAAGCCTCGCCGCAGGCTACGCTGGAACTGCTTGATACCAGAAAAATTCCCCTTGAGAAAAGCGGGTTGTTGCTTGCAGGGTATCTTAAAAACCACCCCTTCTCCAGCGAAGACATGAAAAACCTCTACCAATTTCTCTCCAAAAATACTTTCCGCAGTCAAACACTCATCCTGCCGTTGGTTACGCGCTGGCATCAAAGTTATCCTGATAGTACGGAGGCAATCAAAGCCTACATCAAACACAACCGCAGCGACATTGATGTAAGCATTAGTTTGCTTGAACCGCTTTTGACCGGACAGCAGAGCCAGGACGAAAGCCTTCTCTATGGCAATCTGCAATTAACGCAGTTTATCATGCTTGGTTCGTATTTTTTCCCTGAACTTTATACCGAAATCCCGGAAAAAATAAAAACCTGCATAGCGGCTGCCCAGGAAGAAAAAGGATTGTTGCATATCATCTATGCCAGCGTATTCATGAAGATGAAAGACTACGCTCAAGCCATCGAAGCCTACGAGGAAGCCTTACGGATTCTTAAAGACCCCGCCCAAGCAAAGAATGAGGATATTGACTTCGTTCAAGTATTGCATTTAACAGCCCTTGCGTATCTTGAAAGCGGTCAAATGGATAAGGCGGCAGAATACGCCTATGAGATGCTCGCTTTGGACGAAGGCAATACGTCGGCTAAAAAAATTATCGAAGCTGTTAACTTTTTCGGTCAATCACCGGATAGTCTACGCCGCTAATCAGGCGACTCACTACGAACGTCTTTACTAAAACTAGCTTTAAGCCGATTCGTATTTTTTTCTTCCAAAACTTGGAAAAGTGTGGTATAAGATACGAGATTGGAAACAAGTATCCCTTGTACCTATGGTGCGAAGGGCTACTGAAATTTATATATCCGCCTCGCTACATACCGTGTAAATTATCATGATGAGGTGCACGCAGGATACTTTACACGGACTCGGCGGATATCAATTCGGCCAGTACTTTTTCTTCGCTTGAGTAGCTTGCGCAAAGCTTGAAAAAGTACGGCCTCATTGAGGAGGTACAATGGCGGAAGTACGGATTGAAGGTGATGAGAATTTTGAAAAAGCTCTCAAGAAATTCAGCGCCCAAGTTAAACGTGAAGGCATCGTAAAAAAATTCCGGGAACGGCAATACTACACAAAGCCATCACAAAAAAGGAGGGAAAAAAGGCGTAAAAAATGAGTGGGCGTGGTTTATGATTACCGGTCACGAAAAGGAGAAAATCGCACATGGAAGAAGATAAAAAAATTTACATAGGGAACTTAGACTTTGACATGTCCGAGGAAGAACTTCAGGCGGCCATTGAAGCCAAAGGCATACAGGTAAAAGAATTAAAAATTATAAAAGACAAATTCACTGACAAGTCAAAAGGATTTGGCTTCGCAGAGTTCGAAACCCCTGAACTTGCCCAGCAAGCAATAGACGCCCTCAACGGCCAAGACTTGAACGGCAGGGCCTTGCGCGTCAGTAAAGCCCAAAAAATGAAACCGCGCGGGGACAACTTCGGCCCGAATCGCGGCAATTCTAATTCCCGTTTCTCCCGATAACCAAAACCTATACCTGAGGCAGGAGTGTGCCGTTCCCTCCTGCCTCCTTTTTTTATACTCCCTCCCACCGGTTCAAAAATCCCTATTCTCCCTCGCCGCGGGCAGATAAAAGTGGAACCCCACGTCCTTATGAGTCGGCTTCGCACCACGACTGCGCTCGGTATCCTTCTCTGTATCCTGAGCTTGCCGAAGGACTCACCATCCCTGGAACCATCCTGAGTCTGCCAAAGGACGGCGTGGCGACTTTCTTCTCAGGATTCCGCCGTGGGGTAGAAACCCTGCACCGTGGGTAAAAGATACCAACCAGGACGTAAGCTTTAGACCTGGCCCAAAGAAGCTGGAGGGGCTCTTGAGAGAAAAGGCAGGGCAAGAAAGGCTCCACTTAAAACGCGAGCTATTTACAGCCAACTCTATACCGCTAAGAAGATTTAAAGGAAGTGATGGTTATGACTTTGCCCTGGTTGATGATATCCTGGATTTTAGCTTTAAGATACCGCTTCAGGAACCTGCGCACCGCCGGGACAAGGCCCAAAAAACCCAGGACGTCGGTTATCAAACCGGGAGTAATCAGAAGTATCCCGCTGCACAAAATAATCAGGCCGTCAAATACCTTGTCCGTGGGCAAAACCCCTTGGTTAACCTGGCTTTCAATCTGGCGCAGCAGACGAAAACCTTCCCGCCTGACCAGGTATGCTCCGGCAGAACCGGTTATGATTACCATAAGCAAGGTTAATCCTGCTCCGATGTACTGGCCCACCTTAATGAGCAGGGCAAGTTCAATCAAGGGCACCACCGTAAACAGGACTATAAGATATTTTAACATAATACAATTACTATTGCCCGCAAGGTTTCAGCCGGGAACGTATTCTCCTTTCAAAATTTCCGGCAGGCGTTCTGAATCGATACGCATGCCTCCGTCGTGCTCGATTTTGATGGTGTACAGGGTACCGGGGACAAAGAGGGTACCGGGAGCCTCAATCTGGGCGTTCTTGACGCCTTTAAGCCGCGCGGCTTCGCTGTCGAGGGCATAACGCCAGAAACGCTCCCAGAGCTTGTGTTCAAATGAACTGTCAGCGTTCTTTATCTTATACCCCTGGGGAATCTCATGCAACGGGGTGATAGTGTATTCCTGAGTGTTGGCTCCATTGAGCATGAACACTTTCCAGAAAAGATACGCGCTCCTGCCACGCAGGGGGTCTTTTTTTTTGATAAAGAAATCGTCAAAACGTATGACCAAGGACTCAAACTGGATGATGTTGCCGGCAAAAGTAAAATAGCATGGCTCAAGAGGCCTTCCGGCTGCGTCATATTCCAGAAATTTGATCGTGGTGTAGGTCTTATTCTTTTGTTCATCAAAGGCCACATTAGTCACCAGCACCTGGGCAATCCGGGAATCAGCTTCAAGCAGGGTGATAATCTCCTTGAGCATTTCCCGTTCACGCAACAAAGCTCTGAAATACCCCAATCCCCCGAACACGAGGATCGTCACCCCTGCGAGGCAGGCGATTACTATAATTTTTTTCACAGCCGCACCAAAGTAATTGTACTGATTCTTAAACCACTGCTTCCTACCGGCCCTTACTCTCCTATCTTAAACATATCCTTTAAGCTTTCACCGGCACCCTTAAGGCTTTCCGTTGCCTCGTCGGCAACTTCTCCAGCCGCCTCGCCTGCCTGTTTAACTGCTTCATGCGCAGTAGCTGCGGCATCCTTGACGGCTTGAGAGACATCAGCGGAAATCGCGCTCAGGTCGAAACCGGTCAGGCTGGCGATGGGGGTCTTGACCAAGGCTGTCACCAAGATGAGCCGGGCCAACTTTTGCAGGTCAGTAATGTTTTCAAAGCGCTCGTCGATATTGACCGCGAACTCCCGCACTGCAGGCGCCGCGCCCTTTGAATAATCTTTATAGATGACTTTGCCGATTTTGAGCGAAAGCAGGTCGATTGAGACTTCCGCAGGCTTGGCCTGCCCCTTTTCAGCGGATGTATCCTTACCTTTGGCTGACTGTACTGCTTTCAGGGAATCAAGGTTGAGTAAACCTTCCTTGTTCTTGATGACCGCTAATTCCTTCAATTCCAGCCGTAATTCCCGCAGATGTACTCTTTTTTGCAGGAAAGCGCCTAGATCATAATCAACGTATACCTCCGGTATATCGACCATCACCCTATCAACAAACCCTTTAGGATTCAGCAGCCGCAGGCCGTCGATATCAACCAAGGTCTTTACAATCCCAATATCCAGACGTTCAATCTCAAGCCCCAGGCCAGTCACCATCTTCACGCCGGAAGAAAGAGCGTTCTTGGCAACGATATTTTTTGCCAGAACCGCGACCAGGACCACTGCGATAAGCACTACGATCAGAACCCCGAATTTTTTCATACACACCTCAATTGCGCCGCTGGAAGCGGCGCGATCTCCGCACCATTATCTTTGTATCAAGCGGAGTTCCGCTCAATACTAAATGGAGCGGGAACCCCGACGTAAGTCGGGGTTCATTCTAAACTGCTAATCCCGCGTCATTCTTCCCAGCCGAAGGCGGAGTCTCACAAATCCCCTAAACATTTATTGACCGGGGCCTTCTCCACCAAGGCCTGAAAGGCTTTCAAGGCCCCGGAAAGTACTTCCAGTTCTTTGGTCCGGGCAACCGGTATATCATTAACGCCCTGTTGTTCCAGAACCTGGATAACAGAGTTGATGCTTAAGGACTGTGGATCTCTGGCAACCTGATAGGCTGCTTCTTTAAAGACTGAGGTCTTGACTTCGCTGATTATGCCCGCCTCGAGCAGCTCGAACAATATCTGGCGCACCAGCCGTACCGGCACCTCAAGGGCATGAGAGATGTCCGCGGCAGTGAGGGCCCCCTCACCTTTGCTGAACCGCTTAACCAGGAGACGGACCGCGGCCAGCGTTATCAGTTTTTTAAAAGCCTGGCTGGCCTTCAGGCAATCCGGCTCAAATTCATACAAATCGACATTCTGATGCGCGAAAGACACCTCAGCGCCCATAAGCACTATCACCCAGCTCCACTGCAGCCACACCAGAAACAAAGGAAGAGCAGCAAAACTGCCATAGATAGCGTTATATTGGGCCACGCCGACCTGAAGCATAATATAGAGCCATTGCACAACCTGATAGATAGTCCCGGTTATCACTCCAGCCAGAACAGCTGAACTTATCCACACCTTGGTATTGGGCATAAACGCGTATAAAAAACTGAAAAGCACCCAGAGCACGCAAAAAGGCAGGAGCTTGACTAATATAGTGATCAGTGGGCTTATCATTCCCAGCAGTTCAATACGCTGGGTGACCAAGGTAAGCTGGGTGGAAACAAAGACCGTGGCGCTGCTGGCGATGATGATCAGGATGGGGCAGACAAGCATTATGGAAAGGTAATCGCTGAATTTTCGAACCAGGCTGCGGGTTTGCTTTATGCCCCAAATGTCGTTGAATGACTTCTCGATATCGCCCAGCACCTTGATAACTGTCCAAAATAAAAGCGCTATACCCACGCCGGCGACAACTCCGCCTTTGGTATTTTCAAGCAAGGTGTGGGCAAATCCCATTACCTGGCTTAAGACCTCCTGCTGGCCGGGAAACTTCTCTAAAAGATGCTGTTCGAGCAGCCGCTCCAGGCCAAATCCCTTGGCAATACCAAAAGCCATGGCTACAACCGGAACGACCGACAGCAGCGAATAAAAGGTAAGGGCTGATGCCCGCAGCTGGCACTTATCTTCATCAAACCCCCGCCAAGCCAGGAGCACTACCCGCAATTGCCTGATGACAAAAGATTTGGAACGGGACATGTCTTTGAGGCGTAAACGCCAGATATCCGTGGTCAAAAAATTCATGACGCGTTTTATCATTTGTGCTCCTCAATGAAGCCACGACTTATGGAGCGAACAACGTGAGCGAACATAAGTCGTTTGGCCGAATTGATATCCGCCGAGGTAACGAGGCGGATATATACAGCGAGACGCTCCTCACCCAAACTCTGTATATAGCCTGCCAAAATCAACACCGGCAATTACCGCGCCGCGGTAACGCTTGCGTAAATCATCATGAGCGCGCTGAAAAGCCGGGCTTGAAATCCCGTTCTGTAAAGCCAGATATGCCTCGATATAAGCAGCCAGGTCATCCACGGCTTTGAGCAGCTCGCCATCGCGGGCCGGAGTGGTGAGAAATTCGTTTTCGGTAAACATCTGTAAATCGGCGTGCCAGCTCTTGGGCAATAACGTGTAGATTTTCTGCTGCATCTGCACTGACTCGTATTCCTTGATAAGCTCGTCCAGCCCTTCGATTGATTTCTTGACGGGATTGATGATATCCCTGGTAAGCACCTCCGGTAAATCATGGAACAAACCGGTAAGGTAATTATTGACCCGCCGTTGGCCGGAAGCCTCGATCTGTAAAGAAAAAAGGTAGCTGAGCATGGCCACGATGAGCATATGCCCGAGCACTGATGTCTTAGGAGCGCGATGCAGATGGCTCCAGCGTATCTGAAACCTCAGTTGGCCGCAGACATTGACGAAATATTTCAATTTCTGAGAAAAGAGAAATTCGCGCATGCTCTTTAAATCCTGATATTTCTCCTGCTTGTCCACAATATCCTTTTTGATCTCGCCAATGCCGTAACCGCCGGGGTTGGCCCGTTCAATGATGTCAAACTCCCATTTCGTGGCGTAAAAATGAGCGGCGCTGATGATACGCCGGTTGACATTACGTTCGGTATCGATGAGATACCGCTGGAAACGGCCTAAAAATTCACTCCCCATGCAGGCGATAACCGGCTGGATGGTATCGTATACCCACTGATTAAGTTTAAGGTATTTGGCCCGGTCTTCCTTGATTTTGTGAAAGAGCGGCGGTTTTATATCGGTAAGGACCGTGCGCTGTAAATATTCAAAGATCCCCGCTTCGATTATTTCAACCCAGTCAAAACCCGGGGTGCCTGAATCCTGCTCAAGCCTTCCCAGGACATAGGCGATGACCATCTTATGGGCCTGTTTGTCCAGTTCGGTAAGCTCAACCGTACGGATCTGGTCGTTCCAGCGCTGCATGCTGGCAGCCTGGTACATGGTAAGCAGCAGGGATTTCTCAATCATGGCGTTTCGGTCTATAGCACCTAAATTATACTGTTTGCCGATAAAAATGCAATTTTTATCGGGTAGGCCTGAGGTGACGCTGGATAGGTAGGTGCAAATATCTAAGAAGTTTTCAGCTTTTGCTTTTTTCTTCGAGAATCTTACGCTCTTCGCTGGTGAGGCTGTTTATACCCTCGCGGGAAATCTTATCCAATATCTCATCGACGTTATGCCCCCGCCGGCTCTTGCGCTGGGCGCGCCTGCGCTCATTATGCTGACGCAACACCTCGCTCATGCGGCGTAAGGAAAAGAGGCCAAAGTTGAATCGTAGCCTTAAACTCATTAAGTACAAGTAGCCAAATAAAGCCCCTCCCAGATGGGCGAAATGGGCAATGCCGCCCCGTGAAGCCTGCAGGATGCCCAGGATATCCAGCCCGATGAGCAGCCAGACAAAATGCTTAAGCCGCATGGGCAGAACCCCCCAGACATAGACACGGGCATCCGGGTACAATACCGCGCAGGCGATAAACAGCCCATAAATCGCTCCCGACGCTCCCAGGACTGTGTCACGGTAATAAAACGGAAAACTGCAGAGCGCAGCGCTCAGGCCGCAGAAAAAGTAGTAAAAGCGGAACCGCCTTCCGCCCCAGCTTTGCTCAAGTATGGTTCCGCAAAAATACAGCGCGAACATGTTAAAAGCCAGATGCCAGAAGCCATCGTGCATGAACAGGTGGGTAAAGAGCTGCCAGAGAAAAAAACGCGAGACCACCAGCTGTGGGGTGAGCGCGAGCAATCCC
>CAYNSZ010000004.1:19299-21803 GCA_964400075.1 uncultured Planctomycetia bacterium | reverse complement strand
TGCGTTATGAAGATCTCATCAGTAAGCCCCTTGAGACAGTTCGGGGTATTTGTGAGCATTTCAACCTGGCGCTGCCGAAAGACCCCACAAAACAGACTGTGCTGGGGGGGAGGTTTATGGAACGCCTGCCCCAAAATCCCAGCCAGGCAGGAGTGAACACTCCGGTCGAGGTGGTCAGCGACATGAAGCAGCGCTATAGCTATTCCGATGTCTTAACTCCCGCAGAAGAATCCCTGGTCGTGTATCTTACCTACGCCGCCGCCCGGAAGCTCGGTTACTTTCAGGACCGCGCGCAGCCGCCTGCTGCCGAGGTGTTACGGGGCTGGCTCCTGCCGCGGGCGTGGGAGTTTGCTGACAATCGAAACGCAGTATCGTTTTTTCTGGCCTGTCTCAAGGCGCTCCAGCGGCGCCTGAGCCTGCCTTTTTTACTGAAGCGCTACGCCGTGGAGAATCCGCATGGATAAGCCTTCACTGGTATACCTTCGTAAGTTTGAGCTCTTTGAGGCCTTGAGCGCTCGCTTTCCATTTGTGCGGTTTCTGCGCAACCAGCCTTTGTGTGCTTTTGAGGTGCTTGGGGATCTGCGCCGTTTTCGCAGGGATATTCCCGCAATAGAAACTCATTCCCGCGGCAGCGCAAAGAAAAAAGTGCTCATTGTCAGCCTCACTCCTTTTATTTATCAGATTAAGCTTGAAGGGGTTCTGGCCGCGGCGCTGCGCATACAGGGTTGTAAGGTTTTTGCTCTGTGCTGGCGTAATTTATTCTGGCCTGAGAAGTACTTTAAGCTGTTTGGTGTTGATTCGTTTGTTTACTTCGACAACTATATCAATAAATACCACAGCTATGACCCGAAAAAGGAGATGAATGATTTTTTAGCCGGAGATTTATCGTTTCAGAAGGTGAAGGCCTGGCGTTTCAGGCATTCACGCCTCGGCCAGCAGATTTTAAGCAAGATGGCCCGGCGCATGTACGGAACGCCCTCACTGACTGATTCCGATATATATCCGGTCTTTGTCAATTACCTGCGCCGCCAGGTTCAGGCAATTTACGCGGCCGAGGAGTGTTTGGATGGTCTTAAGCCCGATATCGTGATCTTTAATGAAGCCAATGATTCTGTATACGGGGCTTTTTTTGACATAGCCTTCAGCCGGGGTATGCAGACCATACAGTTTGTCCATGCCTTAAGGGATAATGCCCTCGTTGTTAAGCGCTTTACCCCTGAAGCCAAAGGGATGCACCCGAATTCACTCTCCTGGTCAACCTTTGAAATGATTAAGCGGGAGCCCTGGGATAGCCACAAAGAGGAACGCTTGATGAGTGACTTTTTGCACCGTTATGAAGGCAAGGATTTCCTGACCAGCAGGATTATGTCCGGTACCCACCGCAAGACTAAAGAGGAAATTATTAAAGCGCTTGGCCTTGCGCCTTCAAAAAAGATAGCGGTTGTCTTTTCGCACGTGCTCTGGGATGCCAATCTCTTTTACGGAGAAGACCTGTTTGAAGATTACGAAGAATGGTTCATCGAGACTGTCCGCGCTGCTTGCAAGAATCCGGCGGTTAACTGGATTATCAAGCTGCATCCGGCCAATGTCTGGAAGCGTGCCCGCGAAGGAGTAACCGGCATGCTTCGGGAAGAGTACCTTATCGAGCGGCATATCGGTTCCCTCCCCGGGCATGTTTTTCTGCTCTATCCCGACACTGATATTAACACCTATTCGCTCTTTGAGCATGCCGATTATGGCGTAACCGTGCGGGGTACTATCGGTATGGAATTTCCCTGTTTTGGCAAGCCGGTCTTTACCGCCGGTACCGGCCGCTACTCAGGGTTCGGGTTTACGGTCGATGCTTCTTCGCAAGAGCACTATCGCCAAATCTTAAGCCGCATCCAGGAGTACCCGGCACTTACCCCGGAGCAGGTACTGTTGGCAAAAAAACACGCCTATGCGGTTTTCTGCCGGCGCCCCTGGTATATGAAGAGTTTTCGCTCGGTATTTATGAAGCGGAAAAAAATGCATCCGCTCGATCATAATCTTGAATGTTGTATTCACTCCCGGGAAGAGTTGTCAGGCGCCCCGGATTTGCGGGAGTTTTCAAGCTGGGTTCTTGAGGGCACTGAGAGCGATTACCTGAACCAAGCACCATAACCACATGTGCGGTATTGTTGGTTTTAGCGGCTGCCGCGATGAGCGGGCGCTTGTGCGCATGAATGAAGCGCTTATTCACCGCGGTCCCGATGACCGCGGCGTCTTTTTTGATGCGGCCGCGGGCGTGGGCCTTGCCATGCGCCGGTTGAGCATTGTCGATATTGCCGGGGGGCATCAGCCCATGCACAACGAAGACAAGAGCCTCTGGATTGTTTTTAACGGAGAAATCTACAATTCAGCCGCTTTGCGAGAAGAACTCTCCGCCGCGGGCCATAGATTTGTCAGCGACCACTGCGATACCGAGGTTCTCGTCCATCTCTATGAGGACAACGGCCCCAATATGCTCTCTGCCCTTTCAGGTA
>CAYNSZ010000004.1:2032-19289 GCA_964400075.1 uncultured Planctomycetia bacterium | reverse complement strand
CGCATGGGCATAAAGCCGTTATACTACTCGCAGAAAGCGGGCATCTTTTCCTTTGCCTCAGAGCTCAAAGCGCTTTTGCGGCAGGAACACCTGTCAAAAGATTTAAACAAACAGAGCCTCTATGATTACCTGAGTCTCCAGTATGTTCCGGCTCCGGGCACTATTTTTAAAGATATACAGAAACTTCCCGCAGCGCGCTATTTCCGGTATCATCTGGAGCGGCGCCACATGGAAGTACGCCCCTACTGGCACCTGCCGAAAACAGTTGATTATGCTATGTCGCCGCAGGAGGCGGTTTCCCGAGTGCGCGCCCAGACCGAGCGGGCCGTCAACGAGTGGTCAATGAGCGATGTGCCGCTTGGCTGTTCTCTTTCAGGCGGCATAGATTCAAGCGCGGTCTGCGGTATTATTTCACGGTACAGCCACAATCAGCTCAAGACCTTTTCACTCGGGTTTTCTCACAGCGATGAGTCTGATTTCGATGAACGCCCCCTTGCCCGCCTGAGCGCCCGGAAGTGGAATACCCAGCACCATGAGACTGTTATCGCTGCCGATGACCTGCTTTCCGAACTTGGAGCGATGGCCTGGCATCTTGACGAGCCCTATGGAGGAGGCCTGCCTTCCTGGTATGTGTTTAAGGCCATGAAGGCGCAGGTGAAAGTTGCCATGACCGGGACCGGCGGCGATGAGCTCTTTGGCGTTTATGGTCATTTCAGGCGCTATGAGTATCCCCGCTGGTACCTGCGTGAATTGGCAAAGCTGTTCTCCCTTGAAGGACTGAGTCTGCGGACGCTCAAAAACCTGCGTGTTTACCCCCAGGGCTATCTATACCACCGCTACTTTACCGAAACCATGAAACGTGCCTGGGTTTTTGATGACTCTTTTGCGAAAGACTGTAGGCCCACCGAAGCCTACCTGCAGGAGCTTTGGGATGAAGCCAAAGACCACTCCCTGCGGGATAGAATTTCCTACATTCACTTTAAAACCCAGCTGCCTGAAGAGTTTTTGCATATGACTGACCGTTTTTCCATGGCGCATTCTATAGAGGCCCGTACCCCGCTGCTTGATCACAAGCTGGTTGAAGCGGTCATGAGCATACCGGCTTCATTGCGCATAAAGCCGCGCGGGCTGAAGTATCTTTTTATCGAGGCTATGAAAGAGTACGTGCCGCCGGAGATTATCAATGCTCCTAAAAAAGGCTTTGTTCTGCCGGTTGACCGTTGGCTGCGGGGGCCGCTGAAAGATGACGTATTGACCTGCTTGGGCAAATCCGCGCTCAGGAAACAGGGTATTTTTTCAGATAAACTCTACGATCATATTATTAAGCCTTATTTTGGCGGAAGATATTGTTTAAAGAACTGCGTCTGGACGGTCTTTATGTTTCAGGCTTGGTACAAGCAGTATTGTAACTAGTACTTACGCGCACAACGATTTCTGGCATGCACGAACGAATGTACAGAAAATATCTTGAGCGCTCTTTTTCCATAACGGTGAGCGAGCGCCAGGGTGACTTTATCAAAACCGCTGAACTCATTGCTCACGATACCGGCAAGACTATCCCGGTAAGAAATTATATACCGCGTTTTTCGGGGGATGACTACTGCGAAAGTTTCGGCCTGCAATGGAGTACTTTTAAAAGCGTTCAGCTCGACAGTGCCAGCGGCCACCGCCACTCTCAGGACCGTTTCATCAGCTGCACTAAGTGGGATGTGCGCCGGCTCTGGGGCGCGTCACTCCTTGAGTGCGGCTGCGGCCCGGGGCGTTTTACCGAGATATTTTTAAACGCCGGCGCTGATGTTGTGAGTGTTGATATGAGCGGGGCGGTTGATGTCAATCGTGACAACAACGGCCTGCGGGATAATTTTCTGCTTCTGCAGTGTGACATAACCGCGCTGCCGTTTTTTCAGGAACGCTTTGACTATGTTTTCTGTTACGGCGTCCTGCAGCATACCCCGAATCCACGCCTGACCTTTGAGGCCATAACAGGCTATCTTGCTCCGGGCGGCAGGTTGAGTGTTGATATTTACCGGAAACTTTTTATTCCGATCTGGTGGACGACGCCCAAGTATCTCTGGCGTCCTCTGACAAAACGGATGGACAAGACCAAACTCCTGAATATAATCAAGTGGTATATACCCCGGTATATCGGTATTGATACCGCCATCAAACGCATACCGCTGGCCGGCGCTATCCTGGCCGGTCTGGTGCCGGTTCCCTGCTGGAATTATCTTGCCCGCGGTTATACCCGCTCCGAGCGTACCCAACATGCGATTATGGATACCTTTGACGCGCTCAGTCCTGCGCACGATCATCCCAAGACCCTTCGTGAGGTACGGCGCTGGTTTTCTGCGCACGGGCAACTGACTGAGGGGGAGGTTTTTGCCGGCGCCAACGGCGTGGTCGGCAATGCCCGCAAAACACAGGTGATAGGCAATGCATGAAATCGATTGGACACCGGAGAAAGTAAGCAGGCTCTGGAATGCGTACGCGCTCTACCTTGATAAGAATACCTATTTTGGTTATCATGCCGGTAGGTATATAATCGGTTTTCTCGGGCGTTTTAAATTTTTGCGTACGGCCCGTTCTATACTTGATTTTGGCTGCGGGCCAGGTCACTTGTTTGAACAGCTCCTGCGTTCTACCCGCGCCCGGCTCTGGGGGCTTGATTTTTCTGAGGCATCAGCGGAGGCGCTGCGGCAGCGTTTTTCCGATTCCGAGCGTTTCGCAGGGGTACTGGCAGTCAAAGCGCTTCCTGCGCCGCTTGCGGCAGAAACAATGGATGTTGTCTTTGCCGTGGAGGTGCTTGAACATTTGATTGATGAGCAATTGCCTAATACACTCAAAGAACTCTATCGTCTCCTGAAACCTTTGGGCCATGTGGTGGTGACCGTGCCCAACCGCGAAGATCTCTCTGCCAGTAAGGCGATATGCCCTGAATGCGGTTGCGTCTTTCACACCTGGCAGCACCTGCGTAGCTGGGATAAAGCCAGCCTGAAAAAAACTATGGAGGAGGCAGGTTTTAAGACCCGCTACGTGAATGCCTGTACGTTCCGCAAGGCGCGGGTACGAGCCTTCTACCGTTTTAAAAAATTACTGGATCCCGAGTTTTGCTACCCGCACCTTGTTTATGTCGGAACCAAATAAGTGGAGCCCCACGGACTAAAGTCCGTGGCTCCTTATTTTGCTGCTTCGTCGGGGCGCAACATTCCGAAGCAGAATTATTTTCTTACGCATTCATCCGCGTATTGAAATCCGCGGCTTTCTGCGTAGGAGGGTCTATCCAGGTACCACGCGTATGCGCGGGGGCTACATTCCCATGCAGACTGTAAACGATTCGATTAATTTTCTTCATATTAACGCATCCGATATTAAGTGGGGCGCTTCAATCGCCGGATTTCGCATGCACCAGGCGCTGCTGCATGAAGGCCACGGCAGCCATCTGCTGTGCGGACTTAAACTGCATCCGGGAAGCGACACCTCCGCTATTATGCCCGGCCGCTTCAGTTACGCTCCGAACCTGCTTACCGGAAAACTCTTTAACGCCGCGGGCCTGCAGTCGTTCGGGTATCCTTCGAGCTTTTTTCTTTCGCGATCACCGTTCATCCGCACCTGGGCGGACGTGATAATCCTGCGCAATCTCCACTGGTGGTATATTTCCATCGGTATACTGCCGTTTCTGGCCGAGCAGGCTCCGCTTATCTGGCGGGTGCCGGATATGTGGGCTATAACCGGACACTGTGTGTATTCGTATGAGTGCGCGCGCTGGCAGACCGGCTGCGGTAATTGTCCGCGGCTTTCAGATTATCCGAAACTCTTCCTGGATACTACCCATCTTTTGTGGAAGCGCAAAGCGCGCATTTATGCGCACGTAAAGGGAAGGCTGGTCTTTGTTTCACCGTCACTCTGGCTTAAACGCTTCATCGAGGCTTCGCCTTTAACGCGCGATTTTTCCTGCGAGCATATTCCTACCGCGGTTGACCTGGAAATTTTTAAACCGGGATTGCGCCAGCAGGCGCGCGATAACTTTGGCATCGCTGCCGATGAAAAGGTGATTATGCTTTCATCGTTTGATTTAGGCGATAAACGAAAAGGCATACCGTATTGTGTTGAAGCCATTAACGCTCTTGCGGGCTCACTGAAGAGGCCTCCCACGGTTTTTCTCTTGGGCGCCAGCGCCGCCCACTCACCTTTTGCTCAAGGGCTTAAAGTGGTCGCCACGGGTTTATTGCAGGACGACCGTCTGATTGCCGCTTCCTATAACGTTGCCGATGTCTTTTTAAATATGAGTACCGCTGATAATCTTCCTAACACCCTGGTTGAAGCTGCCGCCTGCGGTATTCCTGTTGTCAGCCGTAATGCCGGCGGTTGCGCTGAAACCTTTCAGGAAGGCCGCAGCGGGTTTGCCGTGGAGGATGTCCGACAGGCCGCGGCAGCGCTTAAAAACCTTTTAACTGATGAGGCCAGACAAAAAAGTTTCTCGGCCGCGGCCCGTGATTTTGCCCGGCAGCATTTTTCAATGCAGGCGCAGGTAAAAGCCTATGTCGCACTGGCCTCCCGGCTGATAGCCGAACGCCGCTATGCCGTGCAGATTCAGTGTGCCGCTCAAACCGGTTGTTCTCGGTATATTGCCGGTATACGTATCGACGCCACCACCTACGCGCAGGCGACCGAGCGCATTACCCGGTTATCTCAAGAGCGGCGCGGAGGATTCATCTGTGTCGGCAATACTCATATCGCGGTTGAGGCATATCGCAGTGACCGGTTTCGCAGCATCATCAACGCCGCTGATATTGTCACCAGCGACGGCATGCCGCTGGTGTGGAGTTTAAAACTGTTCGGGGTAAAAGATGCGCAGCGGGTGGTGGGCTATGGTTTGATGCTCTCGGTCTTAGCCCGGGCAGAGGCTCTTGGTATCGCCGTAGGGTTTTACGGCGGTAAAGATGCCATCCGCAGGCTGATGGTGCGTAAACTCAAGCGGCAGTTTCCGCTTTTAAAGGTAGCGTACTCCTATAGTCCGCCGTTTCGGCCGTTGAGCCCGCAGGAAGATGAAAACATCGTCAAAGACATCGTCGCCTCAGGCGCGCGCATTTTATTTATCGGGCTGGGCTGCCCCAAGCAGGAATTCTGGGCGGACCAGCATCGCCAGCGCCTGCCGTGCGTGATGATTACCGTGGGAGCGGCCTTTGATTACCTGGCAGGGACAATCAAGCGGGCTCCGCGGCTCATCCAGAACCTGGGCCTTGAGTGGTTCGTCAGGCTCATGCAGAACCCCCGGCGGTTGTTTCCGCGGTACCTCGTGGCCAATCCTGTTTTTATTTACCTGGTTTTGAACCAATTAATGAGCGAACGCCTGAAAAAAAGGAAACGCAGCGTATGTTTATAGCAATAGTGATGAATATCATCCTGGGAGCGACAAGCCTGTTAGTGGTACGGCGGTTCTTCCGGTTAACCGGCGTGGTTGATATGTTCATCGCTTTCTTTGTTGTATTTCTTGCCCAGATCATAGTTATTGAAATCAGCCTCGGAATTCTTGGCATGCTTACCTTGTCAAACGTACTCATCTCTGCCGCAGGCTTCTTCTGTGTCGCCGCCCTGTGCCTGCGCAAAAGAGCTCCCGCATTACCATGGGAGGCGGCCACGCAGGTTCTGGAGGAATTATGTGCGAAAAAAACAGTGCTTTTTATTTGTTCGGTTATCTTGGCCTTCGCGGTCATTAAATGCGCTATTAATCTTATTAGTCCTCCTTTTGGCTGGGATAGCCTTAATTATCACTTCACCTTTCCGGTGGAATGGCTTAAGCATGGCAATCTCAATAATCCTCTATCTGCGTTTGGAGACCCCAGTCCTTCTTATTATCCTATCAACGGTAGTCTTATCTTTTTATGGCTCATGTTTCCTTTGAAAAACGTTTTACTGGCCGACCTCGGCCAGCTTCCCTTTTTTATCATTGCCGGTCTGGCGGTCTACGGTATCAGCCGAAAGACTTGTTTATCGAAAGAGCACGCTTTTTATGCCGGCGGTCTTTTTCTTCTTATTCCCAATTTTTTCAAGCAGCTGGAAATCGGCTACGTTGACATCATGGTGGGTGCGCTCTTCTTAGTCGCCTGGTTCTATCTGTTCGTATTGGAAAAAAGTTTTTCCATGCGGGATATTTTTTTATTCAGTGCCGCGCTCGGCCTTCTCATAGGCATCAAGACCTTAGCGGCAACCTACAGTATCTTACTGATTCCGCCGTTTCTCTCTATTCTTTTGGGGCAGAGAAAAAAAATCATTCCGGCCCTACTGCTTTGTGCCGGAGTAGTCATTGTTTTGGGAGGCTTTTCCTACGCGCGCAATTATCTTTCTACGGGTAACCCCTTATATCCGGTGGAGCTAAAGCTCCTGGGGCTTACTATTTTTGAAGGCGTGCGGGATAAAGCATCCTATACTGTCCACTTCAGTCCCCAGGATTATCGTTTGTCGAAACTACTTTTTCATGAGGGATTAAGCGGACAGGGCCCGCTGTTTATGTTCCTGCCGGTGTTTATAGCGCTGCCGCTTGCGCTCCTCACCAGACGCCTCGGCAAGCGGCTGTTGCTTGCATATTTTCTGCTTACGCCTCTTTTATTATACGGTGTCTATTACTTTATTATTTCTTTGCCCTTCAGCCGGTATCTCTACCCTTTGTTTGGCCTTGCCATGATTTTTGGTTTCCTGGTTATCGATATGCTGCGTATACCTCAAACCGTGACCCGAGTGTTAGTGACGCTGTGCGTTTTAGGGTCCATGTCTACCTTGGCCAGCCACGGCGAGCTTGTGGCAGGGATTATTTCCAGCTTAGTTTTGTTTTTTGTGCTCCTCGCTTTGCGCAGGCACAACCGGCTGCGGCCTTTTTTCGCGAAGCCGTTCGCTTGGCGAATGCTGCGTATAGCCCTGGCAAGCATGGTCATAACTGGTTTATTCGTCTGTAACAATTATTACAACGCCCAGGAGCATGCCCGTTATGTTACTACGCAGGAGTATTCAGGTTTTGAACCCCAGGAAACAGAAGCCTGGCGCTGGCTGAATGAACATACCGGCGGCGACCATATCGCCTATGCCGGCAAGCCCTTGCCGTTTCCGTTGTACGGAGAAAAGTTCAAAAACGATGTTTACTATGTTTCGGTCAACGAGGTTGAACCGGCGCAATTACATTTCTACCCCAAGAGTCGCTATCAATGGGGAGCTGATTTTCTCCAAATGCATGAAAGTTTCCAAGCCCCCGAGAATTACCGGGGTAAAGCGGATTATGCTATCTGGTTAGCCCATCTTAAGAAGCGTGATACGGATTACCTGTTCAGCTATTCCTTGCAGCAGACAAAGCAATTATTGTTTTCCCTTGAGGATAGCTGGGCTAGGCAGCATCCGGAGTTTTTTGAACCTGTCTTTGAAAGGAAGAAGGTGCGTATTTACAAGGTCAAAAAATACTAAAGATAAAAAATCCCAAATACCAAATTCCAAATAACAAACAAATTCCAATATCCAATGACCAAAATTCCAAACAAGAAAGTTTTGGACATTGGAATTTTGAATTTGGAATTTATTTGGTGCTTGGGATTTGTGATTTGGAATTTAAAAGGCTGCGATAGAACTGTGCCTGGTATTGGCGAATAACGTGCAATAAGCATGTCCGAAACCCATTTCGATACCTTTGCATCCCTCTATGATGAGCAGATGCCCGAGCATATACGGGAATTTTTGTTAGTTAAGAAGACCCGTTTAACGGTGAAGACCTTGAATAGATTTAAAGTGAGCAAAAAAGCAATCGGCCTGGATGTTGGTTGCGGCACCGGTTGGTATTTTAAAAGTATTTCTGAGCACGGATACCACATGCATGGAATTGACAGCTCCAAAGCTCTGGTCCGTCAGGCGCGGTTGAATAACCAAAATAATCAGAATATCCAGGTAGCCAATATGCTGCAATTGCCGTTTGAGCCAGAGAGCTTTGATTTCGCCTACTGCATCAACAGCCTCCACCATCTGGTCAACGACAAAGAACTGGCAGCGGCCTTTGCGCAAATTCACCGGGTACTTAAGAAAAATGCTATTCTTGTCGTGCATGAGCTGAACGCGTTTTTACTGTTTAAGCTCTATCTCAACTATATTTTTCCCTTAACCAACAAAATTGATAAATTCGGAGGTGAAAACTGGATCGAGCCGAAAAAACTCTTCAAGCAACATTTGTTCCAGGTAAAAGATATTTACTATTACACTTTTTTTCCGCACCTTATACCGGGATTCTTATTTGACTATTTTCTCAGGATTAATAGTTTCATGGAACGGGTGACCTTGCGTAAATTCGGGGTTCACTATATGGGTATTTTGAAAAAGACTGATACGGTGAACGCATGAAACTTTCGATCGTGGTCCCGGCTCATAATGAAGCCGACAACATCGCTTTAGTGATCACCAGCATCGAACAAAATGTACGCACGCCTCATGAGCTCATCGTGGTCAACGACCATTCAACCGACCAGACCCGTTCGGTGGTTGAGGGGTTGTGTCAGCGGTATCTTAATCTGAGGCTGGTGGATAATCTGAAGGCCGCCTGTTTTGGTAATGCCTTAAAGACAGGTTTTAAGGCCGCTTCCGGCGATGCGCTGGTACCGGTGATGGGGGATTTATGCGATGAGTTAGCTGTTATTGATACTATGGCAGGCCGCATCAGCCAGGGTTTTGATATCGTTTGTGGTTCTCGCTACAGCCGGGGTGGCGCCCGCCTGGGCGGTCCAAGGCTTAAGGCCGCTTTTTCCCGTTGGGCCGGGATAACACTTCAGTGTCTGTTGAGATTGCCTACGCGTGACGTCTGTAACGCCTTTAAGATGTATCGTAGGACGGTCCTTGAAAATATTGAGATTACGGCGGAATGGTTTGAGATATCCATGGAAATAACCCTGAAAGCGTATTATAAAGGCTTTAAGGTTACTGAGGTGCCTACGGTCTGGCGCGAGCGCACGAGGGGCCAGTCGAGCTTCAAGGTGTTTGCTTTATCGTCCCGATATCTAAAGTTGTATTTCTGGGCATTAGGAAAGCGGCTCAGGTGTGGCGTGGTATAAATACTCATGATAATCAAAAAAATACTTGTAGTCAGAAACGACCGATTTGGAGAATTTTTGCTCGTTATTCCCGCCCTACGGTCTCTGAAAGCGAGTTTCGCCGGTTCATCCATAACTCTGGCCGTAGATTCTTACGTGCAAGAACTTGCCGCGGGCATTGACTGTGTTGATGAAATTATTATCTGGGACCGGCGCAGGCACAGTTTTAAGGAAATGGTCGCTTTGAGCGGGCAATTGAGAAAAAAACATTTTGATCTGTGCGTGATTTTTAATCCTTCCAAAGAGTTTAACATCATTAGTTTCCTGGCAGGTATTCCCCGGCGCGCCGGTTATGCCCGCAAATGGGGGTTTTTGTTGACCACAGCCATACCGGATGCTAAACACCTGGCCCAGATGCATGAAGTGGAGTATAATCTTGCTTTAGCCCAGGCAGCAGGGGCGGCTATTCGCGATACGCGCATTGGACTTTACGCCGATGCGCGTTTAGCTGGCGAAGTGTTTAAAGGTTGGCGGGGGTCCGGCCCGTTCATCGCGGTGCACCCCTTTACCAGCGATTCCCGTAAACAGTGGCCGCTGGAGAACTTTCAGGAGCTTGCGCTTGAACTGGGCAGAGCTTTGAGCGCAAGGGTTATTATTATCGGAGGCAAAGAGGAGAAAGCTTCGTACGGGCATATGTTCAATGCCCACGGAGGCTCTCTTTTAAATCTTACTGGCGAAACCAGCCTGCGTGAACTTGCGGCAGTGCTTAAGCAGTGCAGTCTTCTCATTTCGGGGGATTCAGGCCCTATGCATCTTGCGGTGAGTGTCGGTACACCGGTGCTTGCGCTCTTTCGCTCTGATATCCAGGGTAAGCTTGCCCGGCGCTGGGGGCCGTGGGGAGACGGCCATGCGGTAATCGAAAATGATGAACTGAGCCGGATAAGCGTACCTGAAGTGTTAATCGCGGCAAAGAATCTTATCCAATCGCTACCGGTCAGATAAAACCGAACCCGGAGGTTGCCGATATCGTCATGAGCTTGATGGGTAAGTCCCGATTATATTGGCCCCACAAAAAGCAGTAAAGCCAAAGTTTCTTTCGAAGATGGAAAATTTATTTACCAATCCAAAACCGGCTGCGTTAACGGTCTTAGAACTCAATAGCCTCGTCCGCGGCCTTATCCGGGATGCGTTTCCCCAGCCCGTTTGGGTCTGCGGAGAGATCCAGAACCTGCGGCCCGAACGCAGCAAGAAGCATTTGTATTTTGAGCTCGTGCAAAAAGACCCGGCCAGCGATAATATCCAGGCCAGGGTCCAGGCGAACCTTTTCGCGGGCAAAATCCCGCTCATTGAACAGCGGATCAAAGAAGCCCCGGGCGCTTTTGAGCTTACCAACGATATCGAAGTAAAATTCTTATGCGATATTGACCTGTACCCTCCCAATGGCAAGTACAGCATCAACATCATCGATATCGATCCGGTCTATACCTTAGGCAAAGTCGCCCAGAACCGGCTCAGGATTATAGAGGAATTGCGCGTGAAAGGCTTGCTCGAGAAAAACCGGCTTACGACCAGCATCCCGCTTTTACCGCTACGGATTGGCTTGATTACCGCTTTGGATTCTGCCGCCTACCATGATTTTATTAACGAGCTCTCTTTGAGCGGGTTCGGTTTTCTGGTGATGGTGTACAACTGCCATATGCAGGGGAAATCCGTTGAGCGGGATGTGGCCGCGGCACTCCAGTATTTCAGCGGCTTTTCTCAGGAAGAGCTTGACGCGGTGGTGATTACCCGCGGCGGCGGCTCAACCGCCGATCTTAGTTACTTTGATAACCGAAAGATCGCCGAAGCCGTTGCCGCAGTTGGTTTCCCGGTCATAGCCGCTCTCGGGCATCAAATCGACACAACCATAACCGACCTTGTAGCGCATACCTCCGTAAAGACTCCGACTAAAGCCGCTCAGTTTTTGGTCGAGCGCGTAAGCCAAGTCTTTGAACAGCTGAGTTCATTCCAGGAGCGGATACTCCGTCAAGCCTCAGATGCCCTGGTCGCGGCAAGGACCGGCCTTAAGCATCTGAGCGTGCGCATGGAATCGGCTTCCTCACGCTATTTCCGGGATCACCGCGAGGAACTCCTGAATAAAAAACACGCGGTCATGAGTGCTTTGAAGGTCGCGCTTACCCGGGAAGCGCAGATGCACCGGCGCCTGATAGAAAATATCCATATGTATCTAGAAAAATTTTTTGCGAGGGCCGGCGACCGTTTACAATACCTGCAGGAAAAAATCAACATTCTTGACCCCAAAAATGTCTTGCGGCGGGGCTATTCCATTACTATCAAAGGAGGCAAAACTGTCAAATCCGTTGATGAGCTAACTCCGGGTGATGAAATCAGCACGGTGCTCTATAAGGGAGAGGTTTTTTCAACCGTAACCAGAAAAGAGGTGGATGATGAGTAAAAAAACGGTCAACTACAGCGAAGCCATCGAGGAGTTAAATACGATTTTGTCCGATCTAGAGTCGGAGCGGGTGGATGTCGACGAGGTGTCCGAGAAAGTAAAACGGGCAGTCGAGCTCATCAAGCTTTGCCGGGACAAGATAGCCAAGACCGAGCTTGAGGTAAGAAAGATCGTCAAAGAATTCGAGAAAGAAGCTAAGGAAGTCAAGGACGAAAGCCTTTAATTGAGCGCTTCAGGAGCCTGACGTGCATTTTCGGCAGTGCACGGGAATCCTCTTGAACAGCTTGCCGTATTTCAGAATATTGCTAACGATTTTAGGTTAAGTACCCGCCTGCCATCAGTATAGTGCGTCAGGCAGGCGGGGGTTAGGGTAAGGTTTTTTAAAGACCAACTACCTGACCTAACTACTATACTGGCTTCCTAACCTTAACCCAATGACCTAACCTACAATCTAGGTTAGGTCGTGGGTTGGGAATGCCTATCTGCCCTGCCTTTCGCTGGCTATATTCACTGCCTGAATATTGCGGTTGACTACGGGAAGCTTTTTTGCTATAATTGCTTCTACCCAGCGGGTAAAGAGCCCACCGCTCAAAACCTGCCTTTTTTTACAGATTGCGCCCCAATATGGAATCTATTAGCTTTTTTAATGAAATCGCAGTAAGCGACGCGGGGTCTTGACAGTGCAAACGCTCAAGTGTATTATATATATTACCTTTTTCGGGCCGAGGAGCCTTAAAACCAGGAAATTCCATGATTGATAAATCAAAAAAGAAAAAAATAATCGAAAAGTTCAAAGAGCACGTGGAGGATACCGGCTCTGCCGCGGTCCAAATAGCCCTTTTGAGTGAACGGATTAATTACCTGACCGAGCACCTTAAAAAACACAAAAAAGATTTCCATTCCCGCCGCGGGCTTGTCATTCTCGTGGGAAGGCGCCGCCGGCTTCTTGCCTATCTCAAGAATAATGATCCCCAGGGCTATGGAGAAGTCTCAAAGGAGCTCGATCTTAAGTAGTATGCCCGCTTCGCTACGTACCTCACAAATAGGTGACAGTGAATTTAGTTTTTCTGCTGGCACATGGGCCCAGCAGGCCAACGGCAGCGTCTGCGCAAGCTACGGTGATACCGTGGTGCTTGCGACCGCCTGCATGGTAGATGAGCCTACGCCTGAGCGGGGATTTTTCCCTTTGACCGTTGAGTATCAGGAGCGTACCTATGCCATGGGGAAAATCCCCGGAGGATTTTTTAAAAAGGAAGGCCGCCCCAAAGACAGCGAAATACTTACTGCCCGCCTTATTGACAGACCTTTGCGGCCGCTCTTTCCTTTCGGGATGACCAACGAAGTCCAGCTGGTGGCAATGGTGCTTTCCAGTGACGGTAAAAATGATCCCGATGTTTTAGCCATCAATGCCGCCAGTTGCGCCCTGCTCATATCCGATATACCGTATGTAACTCCCGTGGGAGCGGTGCGCGTGGCCAGGGGCGAGCAGGGAGCCTTTATGGTTAATCCCACCTATGAACAGCGCCAGGGCGCGATCATTGACCTGGCGGTGGTGGGAACTGAAAACAACATCGTCATGCTCGAAGGTTCCTTCCAGGAAGCCTTGGAAGCTGATGTGCTTGCGGCCGTCAAATTCGCCCAGCCCTTTATCAAAGAATTAATCAGCTTGCAGAAGCAGCTGGCTGGAAAAATCGGAAAGGAAAAGAAAAAAATACCTCTCAGCGTGGTTAAACCTGACCTGTGCGAGCGTGTTCGCGGGGAATTTAGTCAGCGTCTTGAGGCAGTCTATACCCAAACCGATAAAAAAGAACGTCAGGCCGCGGTAACGGAAATCATTGCTTCTTTGACCCAAAGGCTCGTTACCGAAACATCGGGTGTGAACGCAGCCGATGTCGCGGCCGCGGTCGCGGCGGTTGAAGAAGAAATCCTGCGCAAGGAAATATTGCTTCATGATAAACGTCCCGACGGCAGGTCATTGCATGAACTCAGGACGATTACCTGCAGTGTCCGGGTCCTGCCCCGGACTCACGGTTCGGCCATCTTCAGCCGCGGCCAGACGCAGTCGCTGGCCGTAGTGACTCTGGGCTCAAGCGCGGATGAACAATTCATTGAAGCCCTTGAAGGCGAGAGCACTAAGCATTTCATGCTGCATTACAGTTTTCCTCCGTTCAGCGTGGGCGAAGTAAAGCCGATGCGGGGTCCTTCACGCAGAGAAGTCGGCCATGGAGCCCTGGCTGAAAAAGCGCTGGCCCCGGTAATCCCGCCAAAGGAAGTTTTCCCCTATACCATCCGGGTCGTTTCTGAGATTTTAGAATCCAACGGTTCTTCATCCATGGCTTCGGCCTGCGCCGCTTCCCTGTCGCTCATGGATGCCGGCATTCCCATACGGGAGGCTGTGGCCGGTATCGCCATCGGTTTAGTCACTGATGGCACGCGTTTCAAAATCCTTACGGATATCGCCGGAGCCGAAGATTATCTGGGAGATATGGATTTTAAAATTGCCGGTACCAAGAATGGTATAACTGCGATTCAGCTTGACACAAAAACAGAGGGCTTGAGCGATACCATAATCGAAGAGTCGCTTGCGCGCGCTAAAGTTGCCCGGCTCAAAATTCTGGAGGAGATGAACCGTGCCTTGACTGTTCCGCGGGACGCGCTCTCGCCCTATGCGCCAAAGATTAAATCGTTTGAAATAGATCCGGATAAAATCGGCATGCTTATCGGTCCGGGAGGCAAGACCATCAAGAAGCTGCAGCGGGAGAATAATGTCACCATTGAGATTGACGACGAAACGAGCGTGGTTTCGGTCGCGGCAGAGACCGTTCAGGACTTAGAGCGGGCGGTGCAGCAGATAACTAATCTGGTCAGGGAGGTCGTGGTCGGCGATATCTACGAGGTAAAGGTAGAACGCATCGTTAATTTCGGAGCCTTTGCTGAGATCGCACCAGGGAAATCCGGACTTATCCATGTGTCTGAGATCGCCGAAGGGTTCGTCAAAGACGTGAGCGACCATCTGAAGCTTGGCGATGTCGTCAAAGTGAAAGTGGTCGGCATCGATCCCCAGGGAAAAATCCGCCTGAGCATAAAACAGGCAAAATAGGCTGCCAGGATATCGCACCAGGGCAGCGCATCAACATACACCACGCGTGCTAACCTCGTGGCGCACAACGTTTCAGCCGACAATCTGCGTGTCTGACTAAAAGTGGGTAACACACCATGAAACACCTCTCTTCTTTGCTGAAGAGCGTTGTATTTTTTCTGCTTTCGCTTTTACTGTTTTTAAGCCTGGTTTCCTACACCTCCCGCGACATCGCCTTCCTGAATTACCCTCCTGCCAATACCATTTCTAATTACATCGGCCTCGTGGGCGCGTACGCCGGGTTCGGGCTTTTTTTTATTTTCGGCTACGCCGCCTATTTTTTCCCTTTCAGCCTCGCCTGTCTCGGTTTTGGAAAACTGGGGCTGGTCCGTTTTTCCGGATTAGGCAAGAGCGGGCTGGTCAATGTGCTTGCGGGTATTTTTTTCATGATTTTTCTTTCGGGCTTCATCAGCCTTTTTCCCACCGAGAGTACCCAGGTTTTTAAAACTGCCGGCGTCGTCGGTTATTTCCTGGGGGGCTTTTTCAAAAAATATTTCGCTTTTGGCGCCTACATCACTCTCTTTTTACTGATGACCTCCTGCGCCCTGCTGCTGTTCGGTTTTTTCTTTATTGATTTTTTTAAAGCAGCGCGGCAACTGGCTGCCAAAACGTATGACGCCTACGTAAGCCGCAAGCAATCGCGCTCAGGCCTCCAGCCGGGCGTGTCAGGCCGCCGCCTGCCTGCCGCTAAACTAAGCAAACGAGAAGAGCCGGCGAAGGAAATTCTAAAGCAAAAAGTGGTGAAGCCGGAAATAAAGATGTATACTCCCACGATTGAGCCTCCAGCCAAAAAAGACGTCCGCCAGGCCGAGCTGGCTGCAGAATCTCACTTTGCCGCGAGCGATGAAAAGAACCGGGCTCTCAGGCAGGCAGGGAAAACCGAACCGAGCAAAAAAACCGAAGTCAAGGAGTCCGAACAGCCGGAGTACAACCCCCGCACCTATAAACTTCCTCAGATAGACCTGCTGAAAATTCCTCCGTTTCTCGACCAGGAAGAGACCAAAGAAGACATAGAATCCAATATCAAGAACCTCGAGGAAACATTTTCCGACTTTGGGGTCGAAGCAAAAGTCGTCAGCGTGCAGAAAGGGCCGGTGGTGACGATGTACGAAGTCTCTCCGCAGTCGGGGACTAAAATCCAGAAGATATCATCGCTGGCCGACGATATCGCCCTGGCCATGAAGTCGGCGAACGTGCGCATAGTGGCTCCGATTCCGGGAAGAGGCACTATCGGCGTTGAGATACCCAACCTCAAAAAACAATTTGTGTTTTTACGGGAAGTGCTTGAGGAAAATACCTTCCGCAAAGCAAGTTCCTTACTCACTCTCGCCATCGGTAAAGACGTCTCGGGTAACCCGATTGTTGCCGATTTGAATGAAATGCCGCACCTTTTGATTGCCGGCGCCACCGGCGCGGGAAAAACCATATGCGTCAATTCAATCATTTCTTCAATTCTGTTTAAAGCCAGGCCCGATGAGGTGAAGTTTATCATGATTGACCCGAAGATGGTAGAGCTTTCCGTTTTTGCCGCTATTCCCCATTTAATCCATCCTATTATTTCAGAAGCGAAAAAGGCTTTCTACGCTCTCAACTGGGCGGTGGGGGAGATGGAGCGGCGCTATCAATTGCTGGCCGCGGCAGGGAGCCGTAATATAGAGATTTATAATAAAGATAACCAGAAGCTCGCCTACATCGTGGTCGTGGTCGATGAACTCGCAGATCTTATGATCGTAGCCCGGGAGGGTATTGAGACCGCGATCCAGCGGCTGGCCCAGCTTTCCCGGGCGGTCGGGATACACCTTATCCTTGCCACCCAGCGGCCTTCAGTCGATGTTATTACCGGCGTGATTAAGGCTAATTTTCCTGCCCGGATATCATTCAAGGTATCTTCCAGGGTTGATTCGCGTACGGTGCTTGATATCATGGGAGCGGATAAGCTTCTCGGTAAGGGCGACTTATTGTTTTTAAAACCAGGGGCCATTAAGTTGATCCGGGCGCAAGGGTCATTCATTGATGATGAAGATATCGAAAGCCTCGTCAATTTTTTAAAGGCTCAAGGTCGGCCGGTCTATGAAGAGGGGATCGCGGAAGGCGAAAAGAAACAAATGCTGGATATGGGCGCGGATGAATTATTTGAGGACGCGGTCAAAATCGTCTTGCGCACGGAACAAGCGTCAGCCTCGCTCCTGCAGCGGCGCATGCGGGTCGGTTATACCCGGGCCGCGCGCCTGCTTGATTTGATGGAACAGGAGGGTATTGTCGGGCCGTTCTGCGGCAGCAAGGCGCGGGAAATTCTGGTCAACCCCCAGGGGTATTTAAACGAGCGGGGATGGCAATGATGCAGGATATATGCCGTAAACTGGCCCAGAAGCGAAAAGAGCTCGGCTACAGCATCGAGCAAGTGGTGGAGAAGACCAAGTTAAGCCCCTCGGTGATCAGGGATATCGAAGCCGGCACCCTCAGCACCATCGGTTCGACCTACCTGAAAGGATTCATAAGAATCTATGCTGCTTTTCTTGGGGTCACGCTTGGGCCGACGCTTGAAGAAGCCAGCCCCCCTCCCAGCCAGCCAAAGCCAGCCAGAACTGTCAGTGATAAGAACGCCCCGGG
>CAYNSZ010000004.1:1135-1971 GCA_964400075.1 uncultured Planctomycetia bacterium | reverse complement strand
CGCGTATAGGGAAGAAAATATTGTTAATTTTTGTGCTCTTGTTTCTGGTTTTAGGTTTAATCGTAGCCAGCAGGTTTATTATTTCAAAGATCACCCACGCCTTTAAAGGCCTTCCCCAAGCCGCCGCCCCGCAGGCCGCGCCCGCAGGCTTGCCCGCGGGCAAGCCTGAGCCGGTGCAGCAGCCTATAGCTATTGCCCAGGGTAAGGATATAACAGTATCTCTGACCGCTAAAAAGAAATGTTTTATCCGGGTGGTCGTTGACGGAAAGCTTTTGTTTGAAGGGGCGCTGAGCCAGGGCGCTGTGGAGAGCTGGAAAGGAACAAAAAAAATAGAATTTAAAATCAGCGACGGTTCAGCCGTATATCTTGAAGTCAATGGCAAGCCTCTGCCAAGCCTCACCTCGATTCGTAAATCAATAAAGAGCCTCGTGATAACACCTTCCGGGATTTCCGTTGATAAATAATATGGGGAAAACTTTTTCCATAGTCTCGCTGGGGTGTTTTCGCAATGCCTACGATTCCCAGCGTCTTGGCCGCCGGCTTCTTGAGCGTGGTTTTCGTTTCAGGCGGCAGTTCGACTTTTATCCCCCCCGCGACCGCACCGGACTGCTGGTCATTAATACCTGTGGTTTTATTGACGAAGCCAAGAAAGAATCCCTGTCGGTTATAGAGCTGGCAGTAGGATTAAAGAAGAAAAATAAAATTGAGCGAATCGCTGTGTACGGCTGCCTCTCCCAGCGCTACCACCGGCAGCTTGTGCGCTCATTCCCTGAAGTTGATGAGTGGCATGGGGTCCTTGCCTTCGGCCCCAAAGCCACGGCAGGACTTAGGCTGGG
>CAYNSZ010000004.1:0-1068 GCA_964400075.1 uncultured Planctomycetia bacterium | reverse complement strand
GAGGAATTCGTCGGTTTTATTAAGATAACCGAGGGGTGCGCCAACCGATGCAGTTTTTGCGCTATCCCACTGATTAAGGGACCCTTACGAAGCAAGCAAGCTTCGGAAGTCCTTAAAGAAGTACGCGTATTAGACCGGCAGGGCGTAGCAGAACTAAACCTTATCGGCCAGGATATCACCAGCTGGGGTAAGGATTTCCGGCCGCAAAAAAATTTCAGCAGTCTTCTTGGACAGATAGTAAAAGAGATTAAGCGGATCCATTGGATCCGCTTAATCTACACGCACCCCCGCCATATTACCGGGAAGCTTTTAGAGACAATCGCCGCCAACGAACGGGTGTGTAAATACATTGATTTGCCTATCCAGCATATCAATGATAGAATTTTAAAGGCAATGAACCGCGGGATCACCGCAGGCGCCCTTAAAAACCTGATTGTAAAGATCAGGAAGCGGATTCCCGGTTGCGCTATCCGGACAACGGTTATCGTGGGTTTTCCCGGCGAAGGAGAAAAAGAATTCAAGGAATTGCTGTCCTTTTTACGCAGCACCCGTTTTGAACGGCTCGGGGTGTTTACCTATTCCCGTGAGGAGGGTACGCCGGCCTATCATTTGAGGCGCCAGGTGCACCCCAGCACAAAAAAACGCCGCCTTCGTCAGGTTCTCGAACTGCAAAAAAATATTTCAGCGGACTTTCAGAAGAGCTTTATCGGAAAAGAACTAGAGATCCTGGTTGAACAGCGTAAGCCCGATGTATGCATCGGCAGGACTCAATATGACGCGCCCGAGGTTGATGGCGAAGTATTTATTAAGCGGCGGGATTTGCAGACAGGAGATTTTTACAAGGCAAAAATTGTCGATGCCCTGGAGTACGACCTGATAGCCGAATGATACTTCGGCCGAGCCCTCCCAGGGCGGGGTGAGCAGCGAGGCTAAAGTATCAACCCTGGGCATACCCCGGGGTGAAACCCGGGGAAATCGGAGGGATTGATTCGGAAGGCGCTCCGGATCATGATAAACCCGATAGCACGAAAGCCGGTTGCGGTGAATTACCATGAAGGTAGCCAAAAA
>CAYNSZ010000003.1:22437-22884 GCA_964400075.1 uncultured Planctomycetia bacterium | reverse complement strand
CCACCAAAGAGCAACTTGCTGCGTTACGTAGTTACGAAAATATCCAGGAGATATCTTTTGATAAACGGAACAATATTGTCAAAGTTGTCACAAAAACAATATCCTCGGGAAGAACTGCACTTGGTTGCTTTGAGTTCCTGATCAATCTGAAGAATCCCCGAGAAGCCGTTATGCGACGTCTCCCACATAATCTGTTAGACACTGACAAAGAACTCTGGGCGCAATCCACTCGTAATGCTGACCAGATCTGGAAAGTTCCCTGCCAGTTCCCTCCCGCGGTTAAAACCTAACCGGCCTCCTGCTTATTTATTTCCGACCAGGTAAAAATTTATAACTATTTGTAATATAATAAGTTGCAATTTTAGATCTATGTAAAAAGCAAGGAGAGGGGCGAAAAATACTTGCGATGAACAAGCGCTTATGATAAATTAGCTCATTTATTCACCT
>CAYNSZ010000003.1:13750-22342 GCA_964400075.1 uncultured Planctomycetia bacterium | reverse complement strand
AAAGATTCTGCGCCCTTTATGGCGGAGTGGTTTATAATTTTGGTCAGAGGCCTTTTTAAGAACCTTATTAATGAGCCCCTCGATGCGAAAAGATTATTCCGGTAAGCTTAAACAAAAATTGGATAGCGCCAATTTCGCAAAACTGGCAGCGCTGCACAATACCGCTCTTATGGATTTTGTCGCGGAATACGTCGCCTTATGCGATCCCGCTTCGGTGTTTGTCAGAACCGATTCAGCCCAAGACGCTGACTTTATCCGCCGCCGGGCGATTGAGCGGGATGAGGAGAAAAAGCTTGCGACCAAAGGTCATACCGTACACTTTGACGGCCCCTTTGACCAGGGCCGGGATAAAGAAGTGACCCGCTACCTCATCCCCAAGGGGCAGAAAATAAGTTACTATGTCAATAGCATCGAGCGTACCGAGGCCTTGCGGGAAATCCGCCAGATTTTGCATGGGATCATGGCTGGTCAAGAGATGTATGTCAGCTTTTTCTGCCTCGGCCCTCAGGATTCGGATTTTTCCATTTTAGCGGTTCAGATCACCGATTCCGCTTACGTGCTGCATTCAGAGGATATCCTGTACCGGCCGGGGTATGAACAATTTAAAAAACGCAAAGACCGTAATGACTTTTTCAAATTTGTCCACAGCGCCGGCCGACTGGATAGCGCGGTGAGCACAAACGTCGATAAAAAACGCATTTACATCGACCTTGAAAACGACCTGATTTACAGCGCCAACACCCAGTATGCCGGTAATTCCGTCGGCCTTAAGAAACTAGCCCTGCGTCTGGCCATCCAGCGCGCCTGTTCCCAGGGCTGGCTTGCCGAACATATGTTTTTAATGGGCGTTCATGATTTAGAAAATAAAAAAGCCTACTTTTGCGGGGCATACCCCAGTATGTGCGGAAAAACTTCGACTGCCATGATCAGCGGTGAAACCGTCGTGGGCGACGACCTCGTCTATCTGCGTTCGAAAAACAGCAAAGCGTACTCAGTCAATGTTGAACGGGGAATCTTTGGCATCATTAAGGACGTCAACGCCAAGGACGACCCTCTTTTGTTTAAGGCTCTGGGAAAAGAAGGCGAGGTTATTTTTTCAAACGTCCTGGTCGATGATAAGCATGTTCCCTTCTGGATCGGGAAAAACAAGAATCTTCCCCATCGCGGAGTTAATTACTCGGGAGAGTGGTTTCCGGGCAAAACCGATGCCCAGGGGAATGAAATTCCCCCTTCGCATAAGAATGCCCGCTATACCATACGGCTGGCCGGTTTGGATAATGTCGATGAGCATCTCGAACGTCCCCAGGGAGTCCCCATCAGGGGGATTATTTACGGCGGCAGGGATTCAGATACCTGGGTGCCGGTTGAACAGGCTTTGAGCTGGCAGCAGGGTATTGTCATGAAAGCGGCTTGCCTTGAGTCTGAGACGACCGCCGCGACCCTGGGCCAGGAAGGGGTGCGCTCGTTTAATCCCATGTCCAATATAGATTTTTTGTCGGTCCCTCTCGGTAAATATATCGAAGCTAATCTAGTCTTTGGTAAAAATCTCACCCACCCTCCGTTGGTATTCTCGGTGAATTATTTTTTAAGAAATAAACAAGGCCAGTTTCTCAACAGCATGCAGGATAAACGTATATGGCTTAAGTGGATGCGCCTGAGGGTCGATAAAAAAGTAAAGGCTCTCAAGACCCCGACTGGTTTACTGCCGCTCTACCGGGATTTAACGATGCTGTTTGAGAAGGTCCTTGCCAAGCAGTACAGCCAGAAAGAGTATGAGGAGCAGTTTGCCTTAAGGATTCCTGAGAACCTGCAAAAATTGGAGCGTATGGAAAATATTTATCAGGACCTGCAGATGATTCCGGCTGCCGTGGCCGAGGAGCTGCGCAGCCAGAAGGAGCGGCTTAAACAGTGCGCCCGAGAGCACGGCGATTATGTATCGCCTCAGGCGTTTGAAGAGGTGCGTTAAGACATGCTTGGTGATATCGACTTACCGGAAGTCAAGCTTTTCAAAAAAGGCAAAGTCCGCAATGTCTACGATTTAGGCTCGCAGCTGCTGATCGTGGCTACCGACCGCATCTCCTGTTTTGACGTCATCCTACCTACTCCGATACCCGACAAAGGCAAAATCCTGACTCAATTGTCGGTATTCTGGTTTTCCTTCTTAAAAGATATTGTCGAGAACCACCTTATTTCCAGCGACGCCGCCGACATTCCGGCTTCGATCATCCAGTACCAGGAATATTTCGAAGGCCGCTCCATGCTGGCCAAGAAATGCGAGGTCATCCCTTTTGAGTGCGTGGTGAGAGGGTATCTGGCCGGTTCAGGCTGGAAGGAATATAAAGCCAGCCAAACCGTTTGCGGCCTGCCGCTTGCCCAAGGATTGCTTGAATCCCAGAAGCTCTCCGAGCCCATGTTTACTCCGGCAACTAAAGCCGCCTCCGGCCATGATGAAAACGTGACCTTGCAACACCTGCAGGATAGTGTCGGCGCCCAGCTCGCCCAGCGGCTTAAAGAAATAAGCATCCGGCTGTATATGAAAGCGGCTGCCTACGCTGAAAGCAGGGGAGTCATTATCGCCGACACCAAGTTTGAGTTCGGATTTTTCCAGGGCCGGCTCCTTTTGATCGACGAGGCCTTAACGCCTGATTCTTCCCGTTTTTGGCCACGCGAAGGTTTTGTGCCGGGTAAACCCCAGGTAAGTTTTGACAAGCAGTATGTCCGGGATTATCTGGAATCGCTCGCTTGGGATAAAACTCCGCCTGCCCCCCGGCTTCCCGACGCGGTCGTCGCCAAGACCCGCCAGAAATACTGTATGGCCTATTATCTGCTCACCGGAACCGAGTTTGCCTGCGATTAATCCGCCTTCGCGCCTGCATGACGGCTCGCCTCACGGCGAAGCCGTGGGCAAGACAGAAAATCCCCCACCGTTTAGGCGAGGCAAAACCGCGAGGATAGTTAACGCTGATACTTTTCGCTTCGGCGGATTTCCGCTTTGCGTGAGCGAAGGGGAAGATTCCACGTGCTTGCCTTGAGCGAAGTCGAAGGGCAAGCACGTGGAGCTTCAATTTTTTTCAGCCTCCCACTTCACAAATCAAAAATATGTGTTATTATAGTGAACGATTTTTAGTATAATGAACATGAGGCTGCGCGCATGAAAATCGTCGTCTGCATCAAACAGGTACCGGACACAACTGACGTAAAGATTAATCCCGAGACCAATACCCTCATCAGGGAAGGGGTCGCTTCGATGATCAACCCCTTTGACATGTACGCGATAGAGGAAGGCGTACGGCTCAAGGAGCGCTTCGGGGGCGAAGTGGTTGTGGTCACCATGGGTCCTCCCCAGGCGCAGGAAGCGCTTCGCGAAGCACTGTCCTTGGGCGTGGATACGGCAATCCATTTGTCGGACCGGGCCTTTGCCGGCTCCGATACCTGGGCTACCAGTTTAGTCCTGTCAAAGGCCATCGGGAAAATCGCCGATTTCGATTTGATTATCTGCGGTAAGCAGGCCTCTGATGGTGATACCGCTCAGGTCGGTCCGGGCATCGCCAGCCACCTTGATTTACCCCAAGCTACCTACGTGCGCCGCATCGATACGGTCCATCTTGATACTACCCCAAAAATTGTGGTGGTGGAACGGCTGCTTGAAGAAGGCTATGAATTGCTTGAGCTTGAGCTTCCGGCGCTCATCACTGTGGTAAAAGAAATCAATGTCCCGCGCATGCCGGGCTTACGCGCGAAATTGAATGCACGAAAAGCAACAATCACCACTTGGAACAACCAAGACTTAGCAATTGATGCCAAGCAGGTTGGTCTCAACGGTTCCCCGACCCGGGTGGTCAAGATATTTACCCCTCCGCCAAAGCAAGGCGGCAAAATATTTTCCGGCGAAGCCGAAGAGGCGGTCGCTCAGCTGATGAAGGAACTCAAAGAACTCTTATAAAATATATCAATTTTCATGTACGTTAACAACTCGGTATTAACGCGCAGGTAGGTTAAATTCGAAGCACGAAATCCGAGATACGAGACAAACAGAGAAAATCCGAAATCCTAATGTTCCAAACAAATAATATACCCGCGCCTGTTTTCTTCATTTCGTATTTCGGATTTGTCTCGGATTTCGATATTCGGATTTCGGATTTAATTCGTGCGTGAGCGAAGCGAGCTATGAGTGGCATCAAAGTAATTCTTGAAAAGTGCGTTGGCTGCGGCGTGTGCCTGTACGTATGTCCGGTCAAGGTCATAACCTTAAAAAACAAGAAAGCGGTCATTGATCTTGAGCAATGCACCCTCTGTGGGGCATGCCCGGATAGCTGTAAATTCTCGGCCATCGTGATTGAGCGTACGCAGGTTGTCGTCAAAGACGACGTTTCCAGTTACCGCGGCGTATGGGTTTTTGCCGAGCAGCGCGACGGCATTATCGCCTCCGTTGTCTATGAGCTTCTTGCCAAAGCCCGGCAGCTTGCCAATGACCTTGATACCTACGTGGGGGCGGTACTCTTGGGCAAGGGAGTCAACCGCTTAGCCCAGGAGCTTATCCATCGTGGCGCCAAAAAAGTTTTTGTCGTTGACTCACCGGCGCTTGAACACTATATCGCCGAGAATTACACGAAAGCGATTGCCGGTCTGGTGGGTAAGTATAAACCAGCGGTTATTTTAGCCGGCGCGACCACGACCGGCCGCAGCCTCGTTTCCCGCATCGCCGTAAGCCTCTATACCGGACTTACCGCTGATTGTACCGGCCTGGATATCGATCCTCAGAAAAAAATACTGATACAGACCAGGCCTGCGTTCGGCGGTAATATCATGGCCCAGATCATCTGTCCTGATTATAGGCCTCAGATGGCCACGGTTCGCCATAAGGTGATGCCCGAAGCCCAAGCGGATAGCACCCGCACGGGAGAGACAATACTCGAAGATTTTGATATCCGGCAGACCGATGCCCGGGTCAAGTTTCTTGATTTTGTCAAGGAGACGATTGCCACGGTCAATTTAGCTGAAGCGGATATCATTGTTTCCGGCGGCCGGGGCCTGGGAGAAGCGAAGCATTTTAAGTTAATCGAGGAACTGGCGAGCGCCCTGGGCGCTGCGGTCGGTTCCTCCCGCGCCTGCGTTGACGCCGGCTGGATTCCTTACTCCCATCAGGTCGGTCAGACCGGCCGCACGGTTTGCCCCAAACTCTATATTGCCTGCGGCATATCAGGCCAGATCCAGCATCTGGTCGGTATGCAGTCTTCCAAAGCGATCATAGCTATCAATAAAGACCCTGAGGCTCCGATTTTTAAGGTGGCTACCCTTGGGATTGTCGGCGATCTGTTTAAAATAATCCCTCTCTTAGTCAAAGGCTTGCGGGAGCTCTCCGGGGGAGCCCGGAGCGCCTGAACGCGATATGTATCTAAAAGAACTGGAAATCCTCGGCTTTAAATCATTTCCCGAAAAAACCCGTCTTACCTTTGAACCAGGCATAACGGTTGTGGTCGGTCCCAACGGCTGCGGCAAGTCAAATGTCTTTGACGCAATGAAATGGTCGCTGGGAGAACAGAGTCCCAAATCGCTGCGCGGTGCCAAAATGGAAGACATTATTTTCAGCGGCACCGAAAATATCCCTGCTCTTAACTACGCTGAAGTCACGCTTACCTTCTCCAATGAAGACAACTATTTACCTATAGAATACAAGGAAGTCGCGGTCACGCGGCGCCTCTACCGTTCCGGAGAGAGCCAGTATTTCATCAACAAAAATCCGGTCCGCCTGAAAGACATCGAAGAACTGTTCCTGGGGACCGGTATCGGGGAGTCAACCTATTCTTTTGTCGAGCAGGGCAAGATTGAGATATTCTTAAGTTACAAACCGGAAGATAAGCGGCTTATTTTTGATGAAGCCAGCGGCATCATCAAGTATAAAGAACGGCGCAAGGAAACCTTAAAAAAGCTTCAGGAAGTCGATGACAACCTTTTGCGTCTCGAGGATATTATGTCTGAAGTGCGCCGTCAAATCCGCTATTTGGAGCGGCAGGTTGAAAAAGCCAGGAAGTATAAGGAAGTCCAGGCGCAGCTGCTCGAGGTCGAGCAGAGAATCGCGACCATGCAGGATTGTCATCTGAACAGCCAGATTGAAGCGCTGCGGCAGGAACTTGGCAGCTTAGAGGCCAGTCAGCAAGAGAAAGACAGCGGGCTTGCCGCAGCCCATCGCCAATGGGATGAGTTTGAGGCTCAAAGGGCCAATCTCAGAAATCAGCTGGAAGAAGCAACTACCGCTATCGTATCGCTCAAGGCGCACCGTGAGAGCGCGCAAAACAACATTCTCGTATACCAGCTGCGGGCACGGGAGCTTGAAGAGCGCCTCGTGTTCTTGCAGCAATCTCTTAACGAAGCAAGCGGCCGGCTCAGGTTACAGGAGGCCAGAAGCCACGAGGAACGGCTGCGTCTTGAAAATATCCAAAGCGACGTCAACCGGATACATTCCCAGATTCAGCAATTGGAGGAGGAAAAGAGTACCTGCCTCAGCGTAACTCAAGAGGCTCAAAAGGTACTTACCGAGCAGAAGTCGGTTATCCTGGGACTGGAGGAGGAGTGCGTCCGGCAGCGCAATGCCATCATTGAGGTCCAGGCCACGCTGCAAGGTTTCCTCAACCGGAAAAAGCGCCTCCTGCTTGATGCGGCGCGTCTCGAAACCCTGGCTGGGGAAAATAAGCAGCAGCTTGTGGCTGCCGGAGATGAGTTTTCAAAAGCTGAAAGCGAACTCAACGTTTTGAGCTCCCAGCGTAGCAACCTGACCGTCCGTTCAAAAGAGATTGAAACCCTCACCGAAAACATACGTACGGCCCTCGTTGAAAAGGAGAAAGAATTTCTGGAATTGAACGCCACCTTTGAATTCTTAAAAGATTTACGCGTAAAGTATGAGACGTTCTCTACCACCAAGCGCATAACCGTTATTTTCGAAGAAGAACCAAAAGATATCAATACCCTGGTAGCATCGTTGAAAAATGCGGTTTTCAGTCGTGATGGCAACGCCTACCGGGCGGCTATTGACGCCAAAGTGGTCGCCTTCGAGGAAACACAGCTTAAAGAACGTATTCAGATAGTAACCACCGAGACTACCGGCCTGAAAGCTAAACTTGCCGATCTTAACCGGGAAAAGTCCGCTACCAGCGAGGCCATCGTCACGCAGGATGACCTCCTCCAGACCGGTCGGGTGAGGTTGGCAGAGCGCCTGAAAGAACGCGATACGCTCGCGCGGGAAATGGAACGCTTTAACGAGGAATCAGGGCTCTTAGAAGAAGAGAAACGCACCACCCTCGAGGATATTCAGACTCACGAAGCCAGGCAAAAGGAATTAGAGCGGACGTTGGCGCTCGCGGAAAGTAGTCTCACGCACGCAAACAGCCGTCTGGCCCAAAGTCAGGAGGCCATCAGCGCATCGGCTGAGCGCATCAAAGAGATTGATATCTCTATCACCCGCGACCGTGGACACATAGATGTCTTCTACAAGGAAAAAGAGACGCTTGCTTCGAAAGTAAGCTTTTTTGAAGAAGAACTCAATTCCCTGCGCCGGAGCCTGGAGCAGATAGAGAAAGAAAAGCAGGAAAACGAATCACAGCGGATATCGTTTAGCAGCCAAGTAGAGGTCCTGAAGCGAAAGATTGAGGAAGATGCCTCTACCATACAGCACCATACCGATATAAAGCAAAACCTTGAGGTCAAAGAGCAGAACCTCAATCAGGATATAAACCGCGCCAAAGAAATCATTACCGTTTGTGACCGAGAGAGCCAAGCTGCCCGGGCTACCACCTATAATAAGAAGCTTCAGATACAGAGCCTTGAATACGAAAAGGAAAAAATCGCCGACTATCTGCAGCAAGTCTATCATGTCGAGCTGACAGTGCCTTCCGGAGAAGAGCCAGACCAATCACTGGATGAGCTCAGCGCCTCCCGGGATAGACTAAAAAATCAGGTTCAGTCGCTGGGGGAGGTCAACCTGGTGGCGATCGAAGAGTTTGAAGAGCTGAGAAAGCGCAACGATTTCCTGGAAACCCAGAAACAGGACCTCATTACTTCCAAGGAAAATCTCAAGAAAGCTATCCAGAAAATAAACCGTACCTCACGGGAGCTGTTTCTTGAGACATTTGAGAAGATTCAAGAGGAATTCAAGAAAAATTTCCGCTATTTATTTAACGGGGGCAGGGCAAGCCTTATCCTGCTTGATCCGGAAGACGTGCTTGAGTCAGGGGTGGAGATCGAAGTGCAGCCGCCGGGAAAGAAACTTCAGAACGTATCGCTTTTATCGGGCGGCGAGAAATCGCTCACTGCCATTTCGCTGATTTTTGCAATTTTTCGGGTCAGGCCATCCCCCCTGTGCGCGCTCGATGAAATCGATGCGCCCCTTGATGAGGCTAATGTCGACCGGTTCAATAGTTTGCTGAAAGAATTTGCCGCTCACTCCCAATTTGTCCTCATCACCCACAATAAAAAGACTATGGCGAATGCCGATGTCCTCTATGGGGTAACCATGCAGGAACGCGGCGTTTCCAAACTGGTTTCGGTTAAGTTCGCCTCAGAGACAGAGGAAGCTCCGACTGCCACCCCCTCATCGTA
>CAYNSZ010000003.1:11843-13650 GCA_964400075.1 uncultured Planctomycetia bacterium | reverse complement strand
GCTACCCTTTTTCAAGGACCCGCAGTTTTGCGCCCTCCGGTTGCCCGGAGTTTGCTTTTTTCTAAAATTTTTCCCATAGCTACCGTGGAGGTTGGGAAGGCAACGACAGCAGCTGATGGGATGAAGTCTTTTTTCAGGGAGCAGAAGAACCTAAGTTTTTCTTTCCCCCGCCTCCGCTATATACAGTAAAAATTCCCGAAGGGAATTTTTACTGACTTCGGCGGGGTAATCGCACGCGTTTATCTCCATCAAGCCCGGAGTTTGACGCAGGCGATTAAATAAAAAACGAGTTACCGTTAAACAGGCAACCCGGCTACCCTTTTTCAAGGACCCGCAGTTTTGCGCCCTCCGGTTGCCCGGAGTTTGCCTTCCCGATTATCGCTTCCACTCAAACCGCATTCTAATATACCATAGGCAGGCCTGAGATTGCAACCATGTTTCATAAAAAAGAAAATATTTTGAAAACGTTTTCAGGCAAAAGGTACGGCTTCGTAAAGTTTAGGAGTCATAACCTATGAGCCATGAATCACTTTGCTCGCAGCGGATTTAGGCAACTATGAGGCAGTTTTTGCCTTTTCTCTTGGCGGCGTAGAGGGCTTGGTCAGCCTTCTTAATGAGTGTTTCTTTATCGAGCGCGTCTTGAGGAAAGGAGGAAACGCCCAGGCTTACGGTAAAGTGATTGCCGAGGATTTCTTTTTTTTCTATTGATTGCCTGATGCGTTCTCCCAGGGGCGCCACCTCCTGTTTGGTGTTGGTAGGAAGAATTAAAGTGAATTCCTCGCCGCCGTAGCGGCAGACAATATCTATTTTACGGCAGTTTTCTTTCAGGATACCGCTGATATGGCGCAGGGCGCTGTCTCCCTGCAGGTGCCCCTGAGTATCGTTGAAGAGTTTAAAATTATCGACATCGATCATCATGAGGGACAGCGGCAGTTTAGCGCTCTGGGCCTTGGTCAGTTCTTCATCGAGTTTATACTGGAAATAGCCATAGTTCCAGAGCGAGGTAAGGGAATCGGTGTGGGCTTTGGTGAGGGTGTTTTCGAAGCGCTGCGAGTTTTCGATAGCGCCGGTAGCCTGCTCCATAAACATACCGAACATTTTAACATCGTCTTCGTTGATCATTTTTCCCGTAATAAGATTATCGACCACAATAAGCCCTGAAAATTTTTCGTTGATCCAGAGCGGGGCAACCAGAAACTCTTTTAAGTTTAAGCTCGTTACCAGGAGGTTGGTAGCGTATCGCAGCGCATCCTCTTTGGAAAAGAGCCGGATTGCCCGGCCGTTAAGCACCTCAGAAACAAATCCATTGCTTTTATCGAGCGGCAGGGAAAGCGATTTGATGAATGTCATGAATTTGGGTTTGGTGCTTTGTTCTTTAATACGGTTGTAATCGTCGATAAGGTCATACAGGTCTTTTTTTGCCTCTTCAATATGGTGCCAGATTTCACTGGCTTCCTGGGCATCCATGGGGCCGATGCCCATAAATCCGTTCAGGCGCTCTTCCGATTCATCCACGAAAAAGATAATCGCACGGTTAAAACCCAGGCCTTCATGGGCGGTCAGGCCGGTCAGGATTATATAGGTAATTTCCTCAAGCCGTAGGGTGATGCGCATGGCTTTGGAGAGTTCGTAAAAGAAGGAGAGCTGAAAGCGTAGTTTCTCCAGCTCTTCTTTCATTTTTTTGATTTCTTTCTCCATATATTGTTAGAAATAGCACATTTAAAGGGAAAAGTCAATCGGCATTCGAGACTCAAAGGGTTTCCCTTGGCTGCCCTTTACCCTTTTTTGGTTATCTGGTACAATGCCT
>CAYNSZ010000003.1:9377-11743 GCA_964400075.1 uncultured Planctomycetia bacterium | reverse complement strand
CGTAGCCGATAAACCTTACCCTCAAGGTGAATAATCATCCGCCAGGCACTCTATGATGGAAAAAGACATATTCAGCCTCTCCAATTATGAGTATGCCGTACCCCGGGAGGTAATCGCCCAAACCCCGGTTTACCCCCGCGACAGCTCACGGCTTCTCGTGGCCAGTACGGGGAGCCAACAGATTAAGGAAGTGGTTTTCCGGGACGTAGTCTCCCTTCTCAAGCCTCATGATGTGCTGGTGATGAATAATACCAGGGTCATCCAGGCGCGACTCATGGGCCAGAAAAAAACCGGTTCCCCGATAGAGGTTCTCCTGTTGAGCGAGAAAGCAAAGGGAGTTTGGGAGGCACTGCTGAAACCGGCTAAGCGCGCCCGCATCAGCGATGTCATCTGCTTCGGCTCAGGCGCGTTGAGTGGAACAATTATCGAAACCACGAATGAAGGGACACGCCTAATCCAGTTTAACCCGCCAGATATCATGCCGCTCTTGTCTCGTTTCGGGAAAACTCCGCTGCCTCCGTATATCAAAGCTGAGCCGTCCGACCCGGGAGTCTATCAAACAGTGTACGCTGAGAAAGAAGGGGCTGTGGCAGCGCCCACGGCAGGCTTGCATTTTACCCCGGAGTTATTGACAGCGCTTGCCCGCCAGGGGGTAGAAACAGCCCAACTTACGCTTCACTGCGGCCTGGCCACATTTCGGCCGGTTAAGGTTCAAGACATTCGTGAACACCGCATTGCCACAGAATGGTTAGAGATTACTCCGGCCGCAGCTGAAATAATCAATCGCGCCAAGAAAGACGGCAGGAAAGTCATTGCCGTGGGTACTACTTCGCTGAGAGCGCTGGAAAGCGCCGCCAGTCAAGAGCCGGGTAAGCCTGCGATGGTTAAGCCGTACACAGGTTCAACCGGCCTTTACATTGTTCCGGGTTATCGGTTTAAAATCGTGGACAGCCTCATCACTAATTTTCATACGCCCGCCTCGACTAATCTCATTCTTACCGCTGCCTTCCTGGGCCTTGAGCTTACCCGCAAGGCTTACGCCTACGCCCTCAGGCACAAATTTCGCTTTTTTAGTTTCGGGGATGCCATGTTTATCTGTTGATTTTTTATCATAACCTTCTTATCAACATATACTTATAATAAATTAAAAAAATAGCATCTCCGGTTGACTATGCCTCTTATTTTTACTATAATAGGGAAATCTATTCCCCGTTTTCATGCCATGCAAAAAACCACAGATTTTTTAAGCAAAAATTCATTCTTGCCGCCGCCAAATTCCCCGGAGGCTATACTATCGGTAAAGGAGGATTGGTATGAGTGTTGATCCTGCCAAAAAGAAGACTTTTGTTATCTGCGGCCATGCCCAATCAGGGAAAACCTCATTAGCCGAGGCCATTCTTTTTAAATGCGGCTCTACCAGCCGTCTGGGGAGCGTGGACACAGGCACCGCGGTCAGTGACTACGAAGATGACGAAAAGGAGCGAAAGAGCTCAATAAATCTATCAGTACTGGCCGCGCAGTATAAAGGCACTGCGTTACAGTTTATTGATACTCCCGGATACCTTGATTTTATCGGTGAGGTCGTCTGCAGTGGCCGCGCCGCTGATTTCGCAGTTATGGTCGTCGATGCTGTTGAGGGCGTGGGCATCGGCACGGAGAAAGCCTGGGAAATTATCCAGAGAGAAAAGCTGCCTTGTTTATTTTTTATAAACAAACTCGATAAGGAAAATGCCGATTACCTTAAAATCGTCGAGGATATTCGACAGAGCTTGACCAAAAAAGCTGCCAGTATCGCCATTATCCAGGGTAAAGCCCTATCCAGTATTTTTAAAGATAAAAATAAGAACGCGGCCATGTATAACCAGGTGGTAGAGGCGGTTGCCGAGAGTGACGACGCGCTTTGTGAGAAATACCTGGAAACAGGCTCCCTGTCCGATGCGGAAGTGAAAGCAGCGCTCAAGAAAGCAATTTTAACCGGCCAGTTTCACCCGGTCATTGGCGGGATAACCCTTGAAAGTGTTGGAGTGGAATTACTGCTTGATTTAATCGATGAAGCTATGCCAGCGGTGGCTGAGATGCCCAGCCGTAAGGCAACGGACTCAAGCGGCAGTCAAGTTGAGGTCTGCCCGAGGGCCCAGGAACCATTGTGCGCGCAGGTTTTTAAGACAGTCATCGACCCTTTCGTAGGGCAGTTGACGATTTTTCGGGTATATGCCGGTACCCTTCAATCGAATAGTGAATTTTATAATGCGGCCAAAAGCAGCAAGGAGAAGTTCGGCCAGCTCTATAGTCTTCAGGGTAAGCAACAGAGCGCCGTGGAAGCCGTATCCGCGGGAGATATTGCCGCGGTCGCCAAATTAAAAGAA
>CAYNSZ010000003.1:0-9367 GCA_964400075.1 uncultured Planctomycetia bacterium | reverse complement strand
GAGCCAGCGGATACTGGCCATACCTGCCCTGGAATTTCCCTCGCCCGCGTATTCGGCCTCGGTTAAGCCAAAGACCAGGCAGGATGAGGATAAGATTTCTCAAGCCCTCGCCCGTCTCACCAGCGAAGACCCTACCTGCAGCACTTCCCGTGACGCCCAGACTAAAGAACTCATTATTTCAGGGATGGGTGAGCTGCATATCAACGTCATTATTGAGCGCATGAAACGCAAATACCAGGCTAATGTTGAACTGGGGACTCCCAAAGTACCCTACTTTGAAACTATTACCAGGTCCATAGAAGTTTCCCACCGCTACAAGAAGCAGACCGGTGGGCGGGGCCAGTACGGCGACGTTTCCATAAAGGTTGAGCCGCTGGAGCGGGGGAAAAATTTTGAATTCGTCGATAAAATCGTGGGCGGAGCCATTCCGCGCAATTTTATCCCCTCGGTGGAAAAGGGCGTGCGCAAAGCCATGCAGGAGGGATTCCTGGCAGGATATCCTATCGTTGATATCCGGGTGAGCCTTACTGACGGTTCCTACCACCCTGTCGATTCATCCGATATCGCCTTTCAGATCGCCGCTTCCATGGCTTTGAAAAAAGCCTTCGAGGAATCGGGCAGCGTGTTGCTTGAGCCGATTATGAACGTTGGCATCACCGTACCCGGAGATTTCATGGGCCAGATTACCGGAGATATTAACAGCCGGCGTGGCCGGGTCTTAGGCATGGAGGCTAAAGGCAAGAACGAAGTGGTTAAGGCTCTGGTGCCGCTGGCAGAGATGTTCAAGTACGCCTCTGACCTGCGTTCAGTGACCGGCGGCCGGGGGAGCTATTCCATGAACTTTTCCCACTATGAGGTTGTACCCCAACGGATAGCCCAGGGAATTATTGATGCGTCCAAGAAAGTAAAAGAGGCTGAGGCCGTCAAGTAAAAGGCCTCTCAGCGACCTATGAAAATCTTCAATCTAGGGCTTGCGATTACGCCGGGTAAGTATCAGTATAAAGGGGATTATTTTGGAAAACTGGTTGAGAAGTTTTCTCCCCAGAAGGCGACTCCCTACACCGTTGAATTTATTGAAGATGAAAACATACCTTGTGACGCGGTACTATACCATCCTGACCGGAAATTAGACCTTATTGTCAGCGATTTGGAAAAAGTTGAGACGCGGCTTTCCCGCAGCAGCGATGAAAAAGAGCGAGTTGCCCTTTCTCGGCTCAAGCAGTCTTTTGAGGCGGAAATCCTTGCCTGCGACGCAGAACTTACCGCCGATGAGCGTGAATACCTGAAAACCCTACCTCTGGTGACAGCCAAACCTTGCTTGTGCCGGTCCCAAGCAGCTGACCTTGAAGCCACCGTAAAAGATATACTGGCAAAAGCAAGGGCGCAGCTTTTTTATACCGTGGGTAAAAAAGAGGTAAGGGCTTGGAATCTAAAAGCTGGAGATACAGCGCTGGATGCGGCCGGCAGGATTCACAGCGATTTGAAGCGGGGTTTCATCAAAGCCGATATCGTGCATTGTTCGGACTTCGACAATTTTTTCAATATGGCTGAGGCACGGGCCCGGGGATTGGTCAAAGTCGTCGAGCGGGACTACATCATGCAGCCCTATGATCTTATCGAGATCCGGTTCAGTGTGTAAGACACGCCCCGCTCCTTAGAATTTTATCCAGCGGGGCCCCGCCTTCGGCGGGAAATTACCACGAATGGGGGAACGAATTGCCACGAATGAAAAAGGAATCACTACGAATAATTCAGGTTTAAGAATATATGTTAAAGATACGCAGAGCTTTAGTCAGCGTCTGGGATAAAAAGGGGATCATTGAGTTTGCCCGCAAGCTCATCAGTTATAATATTGAACTGCTTTCGACCGGCAAGACCGCTTCGCTGTTGCGTAAAAGCGCGATTCCGGTCCAGGAAGTCTCGACTATTACCACCTTTCCCGAAATACTTTCCGGCCGGGTCAAGACCTTGCATCCGAAAATATTCGGCGGCATTCTTGCCAACAAGAAGCACCCCCTCCATATCGAGGAGATACGCAACTTAGGCATACAACCTATCGATATGGTCGTGGTAAACCTTTACCCCTTTGTCGAAAAATTAAAGGAAAAACTAACTTGGGATGAGATGCTTGAGTATATCGATATTGGGGGTTCGTCCATGATCCGGGCCGCAGCAAAAAATTTTAAAAATGTCGCCGTGGTCTGCTCGCCTGTCCAGTACAAGGCGATAGCCGCGGAACTCGATGTAAACAAAGGGCTCATTGACGAACCGACCTTAAAGAATCTGGCCCAGAACGCCTTTTATCTCACGAAAGAGTATGACAACGCCATTTATAATTATTTCCGGGGTAAGGATATCATGGCCTTGAATCTTGAGAAAACCCATTCGTTGCGCTACGGTGAGAATCCGCATCAGAAAGGGGCCTTGTACAAGCGGATTAACGGCGCCGCGGTGCCGTTTCGCCAGCTGCAGGGTAAGGATCTTTCCTACAACAACATCCTTGATTTGGATGTCGCGCTGCTTACGGTAAAGCAATTCAGTCAGCCTGCCGCCGCTCTGGTCAAGCACGCGTCTCTGTGCGGGGCCGGCGCGGATAAGCGGCTCTGGGCCGCGTATAAACACGCCTACCTTACTGATACCACCTCAAGCTTCGGCGGTATCATCGGCTTAAACCGCAAAGTCGATAAAGAGACCGCCCATCAAATTTTAAAGAGTGAATTTAAAGAGTGCATTGTTGCTCCGGCCTACTCCAAAGAAGCCATGAAGATGTTTTCTGATAAGAAAAATTTGCGGGTCATTGAAGCAGATAGCGCTGCCAAGAGCGATTCCTTGGATATAAAAGCCACGCAGTTTGGTTTTCTCATACAAAATCGCGATTGGGTCCCGGTCGAGAAAAACACCATGAAAGTAGTCACCGTACGCAAGCCCACTCCCCGAGAATGGAAGGATTTGCTCCTTGCCTGGAAAATAGTGAGGATGGTTAAGTCTAATGCCATCGTACTGGCAAAAAATGATGCCATTATCGGTATCGGCGGCGGCCAGCCTTCGCGAGTGGGCGCGGTCAAACTTGCGTTTGCGAATGCCTCAAGTCCGTTGCATTTAGCGGTCTTGGCCTCTGACGGCTTTTTCCCAAAAGAAGACTCAGTCAGGATAGCCTATAAGAAAGGCATCAAAGCCATAATCCAGCCCGGCGGGTCGCTCAAAGACAGTGATAGTATTAAATTCTGCAATGCGCATAAGATTGCCATGGTATTTACCGGTATGCGCCATTTCCGCCATTAAAATAATTTCTTTTCTTTCAAGGTCCGACTCGATACTGCACGGCGCATTCCAACCGGTGCGGTATGCCTAGCGGGATAATAAAGGGACTGTTGCGAAACGCAACAGTCCCTGATTAGACCCTTCCTTAAAAGGTGTAGGAAGGTCTATCCTTTAGGATTACAGTGATTCATCTGCGATTACAACGATTGAAAACATTGGCATTTCCAATCACCGTAATCATCTTTTTCCGCCGGAGGCGGACCCGCCCACAATAAATAAATATCGGTGGCGGGAATCATTGAAATCAGGCGCTGGCGCTATTTCGCGACAGCGCCATAAACCGAAGAATCCCGAACCAATGACCTTGATGAGAGTAAGACAGAGGGTGAAGGCTTCATGATCGCAACCTATGCCCAGGCAAAGCATTATCTTGACGGATTCATCAATTATGAGAAAGTAGCAGACTTTTCCTATCAGCGCTTCCTCAAACCGGAACGGATGAGGGCTTTGCTTACGCATTGCGAGATTGATCCGACACAGCTTTCTTGTATACATATCGCCGGCACCAAAGGTAAAGGCTCAACCGCGCATCTTCTGGCTTGGATGCTTGCTTCCGGCGGTTTTCGGGTTGGTGTATATACGTCGCCCCATCTTTTTTCGTTTCGGGAACGGGTCAAAATCGCTCAGCGCAAGAACAATCGCGTCATCGGTACCTTGATCCCCCGTCGAGAAGTCATCCGCCTCGTCAACGCTCTTAAGAGAAGCCTTGCGAAGTTCAGTCTGTCTCCCGAATTTGGCAGACTCAGTTTTTTCGAGCTCTACACCGCGCTCGCTTTCAAGTATTTCATAGAAGCAAAGGTCGATTTCGCGGTGCTTGAGACAGGCTTAGGGGGAAGGCTTGATGCGACCAATGTGGTAACGCCCCTGGCAAGCATCATCACCCATATCGGCTACGACCATACCAATACCCTCGGCACGAGGCTCTCTCAGATCGCTTTTGAGAAAGCGGGGATTATTAAAGAACATACACCGGTGATTATTGCCCGGCAGCGCCCGGCGGTTCTTTCCCAGATTATCCGGCAGTGCCGGCAAAAAGATGCGCCCCTGTTTGTGTATGGCCGTCACTTTCAGGCGGCCGGCATTGTTCAGGGCCGCGCTCGTAGCCGTTTTGATTTTTACTTCGGCAACCGCAGCAGTATTGCCAACCTCACCCTATCCCTGAAAGGAGCCTATCAGATCGACAATGCCTGCCTTGCCCTGGCTGCCTGGGAATTATTAAAAGAGCAAGGTAAGCTCAATGGTGCTGCCTTTTCCCGGGAAAGCCTGCGTTCATGTACGGTCAGGGGCCGTTTTGAGATTGTATCCAGAAATCCCTTCATTATCGTAGATATCGCCCACAACGTCGCCTCATTTACCGCTTTGGCTGAAAACCTTACGTTTTACTTTCCGAAAAAGAAGATACTGCTGGTATTCGCCTGTTCCCGCGATAAAGATGCCCGGGGAATGATTAAGAAAATACCCTTTTCGCACCTTATCCTGACCGGTTTCTCAAATCCCCGCACCAGGGATCCGCAGGAGCTTAAAAAGCTGCTTAAGATACCACAGGCCACTGTTGCCAAGACCCCTCGGGAAGCGCTCAATGAAGCGTTCAAACGCTATACCCCGCAACACAGTATTGTCATAAGCGGGTCGCTGTTTCTGGTGAGTGACGTCTTGAAGCTGCTCAAGCACAAAAGTCCTGCGGTTTGCGAGCGAGCTTGAGTGCCGGAGGAGTTCTGGCTGATTTTCCGGCTCCTGAGTTCAAGCAATTCAACCGGTTCAAAAAATAATTATCGTCACATGGAGCACAATCCTGTCACATCGGGCCAGCGCATAAAAGATTATAATCTCGGCGATACTATTGCCGCCATCGCAACTTTTCCGGCAAAATCAGCCCTGGGAGTGATTAAAATTTCCGGGAAAAAATCCATCCCTATGGTCGCCAGGATTTTTAAGCCTTCGAGAAAAAAAAATTTGCGAAAAGCCAGGACGTATACGCTCCATTACGGCTGGATTATCGATAGGATTAATGGCTCCACGCGGGGCAGGCGCAACCCCCAAACCCTTAAGCCTCGATCCCCAGCGCTCGTCGACGAGGTCCTGGTAAGCATTATGAAAAAACCCCATTCCTATACGACCGAAGACGTGGTTGAAATTTCTTGCCACGGCGGCCTTGTGGCCGTCAATAGAATTTTAGAACTGCTCCTGGCGGAGGGCGCGCGGCTGGCCCTGCCGGGTGAGTTTACCTACCGGGCGCTGGTGGGTGGCAGGATAGACCTGTTACAAGCTGAAAGTATCGCCGGTATTGTCGATGCCAAAACCAGCGATTCTTTAGCGCTTGCGGTTTCACAGTTAAACGGAGAAAACTCGCGCATGTTTGCCCGGCTCAAAACTGAGGTAAAGGATTTATACGTTCATACCGAGAGCTTGCTTAATTTTCCGGAGGAAGATAGCAGACTTTCCTTGCCTGAACTGGCGAAGAAGGTAGAGGCCATAGCAGGGCGGCTTGCCCGGCTCTGTCAGGGGAGCAAAGAGACTGAAATTATGCGGGAGGGCTTGCGCTGCGTAATCTGTGGCAGTGCCAACGTAGGTAAATCAACCCTCTTTAACCGGCTCCTTGGCCAGGAGCGGGTTATTGTCAGCCATCTGCCAGGCACCACGCGCGATGTGGTTGAGGAATTCATTAATATCCGGGGGGTGCCATTGCGCATGTACGATACAGCCGGGATACTTGAGCCTGGGGATCTGGTGAGCAGAAAAGCCATTGAAAAAACCCGGCAAATATTCGAGGCGGCTGACATGGTCATACTTTTACTCGATGCCTCACGCCGTCTTAATGCCAACGACTTGTTTTTATTACATAAAATAGGCGAGAAACAAGCTATCGTGGTAATGAATAAAATAGACCTGCCGCAGAAAATAAGCAGCAAAGACCTTCCGCCGCTTGATGCCGTAATTGTTAAAATGAGCGCATTGAAAAATATCGGTCTTGCGCGTTTTGAGAAGGCGGTATTTGACCGGGTATATCAGGTCGGGCTTGACCGCGAGAATCTTATTTTTTTAAACTATTACCAGCGCAGCGTTCTTGAAAACGTCACTCGGCAGCTCCGTGAGATCAAAGGGTTTCTTAACGAGGGGCATACCCTTGATTTTGTGAATCTGGGCCTGGGCAGGTGTCTGGAGGAGCTCGGTAAGGTAAACGGAACAGTGTTGACCGAAGAAATCCTCGAGAACATATTTTCACGTTTTTGTATCGGGAAATAAATGAAAAGAGTAGAGAGTAAAGAGTAGAGAGGAGAGAGAGAAATAACACTCTATCCTCTGTACTCTCTTCTCTGTACTCCCCTGCCGGTAGGCAGGGAGGGAGGACCAATGGATAAGAAAAAAATCGAGAAAGCAGTCTTCATGATTTTGGAGGCAGTGGGCGCGAATCTGAAGAAAAAAGATATTCTCACTACCCCACAGCGCGTTGCCGAAATGTATGAGGAGATACTCGCCGGCCAAAGCGCCGATGCCAGCAAGGAGCTTGAAGTCATCTTAGAGCAGACGCACGACGAAATCATTCTCTTGAAAGATATACCTCTCTATTCTCTCTGCGAGCACCACTTGCTTCCGTTTATCGGCAAAGCCCACGTTGCCTACATCCCTGACCGGCGCATTACCGGCTTAAGCAAGATTGCCCGGGTGGTAGATGTTCTGGCTCGGCGTCTCCAGGTGCAGGAGCGCCTTACCACCGAGATAGCCGACGTTATCATGTCGCAGTTAAAGCCAAAAGGAGTAATGGTGGTGCTTGAAGCAGAACATCTCTGCATGTCCATGCGGGGGGTAAAAAAACCCGGAGCCATAACCACAACTTCGGTGGTCAGGGGAATTTTTAGGACTAATCAAAAAACTAGGCAGGAAGCTTTGAGTCTCATGTCCAGCTAAAAAATGGAAAACGCCGGCTCAGAGCGGGGGCTTGCAAAATATAAAATGAAAGGTAATATAAGGTAATATAAACGGCACGCACGTATGGGCATTGTAACCAAAACCGGGGATAAGGCTTTTACCGCGCTCCTGGGCAAAGGCCGTTGTTATAAAGATGACCCTCGGATTGAAGCCTGCGGGGCGGTGGATGAGCTGTCAGCATTCATCGGTTTTTCCCGAAGCCTCTTGAGGCATAAAAAGACCAGGATTTTCTTGGAATCCTTTCAGAAGGATTTATTCCTCATTGGTTCTGAAGTAGCTACCACTGGCAGGGGGCGTCTTAAGCAGGCAATCAGGATTGAGCACGTAGCGCGGCTTGAGCGCTTGATTCGTGATTTAGAAGAGAAAGCTCCTGTTGTGCCGCGCGGTTTTGTTCTTGCCGGCAGGAACCAGGCTTCTGCGAGCCTGCACCTTGCCCGGGCTGTTGCCAGGCGCCTTGAACGGCGAATAGTCTCGGTCTTTCGCCGCAGACACATTCACAACCGGCAGATTCTCATATACCTTAACCGCCTGTCGGATGTCTTGTATTTGTTAGCCGAACAGTCGGCCCTGCTTTGAGTAATTCATCCGCAGGGGAGCCGGCCATGGCCGGATGTTTAAGATTTGCGAGGTAGGTCAATGGAAAAAGAAGCGATGTTTTATGAAAAATTAGAAGAAGATAAGGTACGCTGCGGGCTTTGCTCTCACCGCTGCATTATCGCTGTGTCAGAGTTCGGCGTTTGCGGCGTGCGCCAGAACCGGCAGGGAGTCTTATACACCCTTGTGTATGCCGAGGCTATCGCCGCCCATGTTGACCCCATCGAAAAAAAACCGTTGTATCATTTTCTTCCTGGAACTTCTGCTTTCTCCCTGGCTACCTTGGGGTGTAATTTTCAATGCGGGTTCTGCCAGAACTGGCAGATTTCCCAGATTTCCAAAAAAGAACCTCTGCGGCGCGGCTCTTCTCTGAAACCGGAAGCGGTTATCCAGGAGGCCAAAGAAAGGCGTTGCGCAAGCATATCCTACACCTATACCGAACCGACGATTTTCTTTGAGTACGCCTATGATATTGCTCGCCTGGCAAAGGACGCGGGGCTTTATAACAGCTTTGTTACCAATGGATACATGACCCGTGAAGCCATTGATACCATCCGGCCATATCTGGATGCTGCTAACATCGATTTGAAAAGTTTCAGGGATGAATTTTATACTTATATTTGCAGAGGCAGCCTTGAGCCGGTCTTGGATTCTATCCGCTACATGAAGGAGCTCGGTATATGGATTGAAATAACCACCTTGGTCATCCCCGATGAGAACGATTCGGATCTGGAGCTGCACGACATCGCCAATTTCATCGCCAGTATCGGCGTTGATATCCCCTGGCACATCAGCCGGTTTCATCCCGACTATAAATTCAGCGCTTCGGAACCGACGCCGCTTGATGCCATGAAACAGGCGTACGATTTCGGCAAGGAGGCAGGGCTTCGCTATGTTTATTTAGGCAACGTGGCCGAGGAGCCCGAAACGCTCTGCGCTCATTGCGGTAAGTGCGTCCTGCGCCGCCGCCATTATGATCTCGTGGAGAACAATGTGCATCAGGGGGCCTGCGCGTTTTGCGGCAAAGCCATCGATGGGATTTTTCTCTAGCTCACGCATATGCCGGTTATCCCCATGATTTTAGAATATCAACCTCATTTGACCGCTGAAGCAATACCTGCGTTTACCAAAGATATTCTCAAACAGCTTGAAGGTGTATGCGCCAATCCCGATACCTTGTTTGATATCCGGCTGTCGCTGGAGGAGGCGCTGATTAACGCTGTCAAGCATGGTAACAAATTAGACCAGAGCAAGAAGGTGCTTGTGCGCATCGAAGCGGTTCCTGAGAAAGTGGTCATCGAGGTTAAAGACGAGGGCAGTGGTTTTGACTACCGTAGTATCGCTTCGCCCACCAGTGATGAAAATGTCCTCAAATTGTCCGGGCGGGGTGTTTTTTTGATCAGGAATTTTATGGATGAAGTGTCATTTTTAGATAAAGGAAGCAGGGTAAAAATGATAAAATATTTGAAGAAGGAGGTCAAATGAGGCAGCTATTTTTCAAGCCGGAGGCGCAGAAAAATAGCGT
>CAYNSZ010000002.1:10588-36216 GCA_964400075.1 uncultured Planctomycetia bacterium | reverse complement strand
GATGATATTTAAGAGGTGCGCGCAATCAACAAAATTGGTAGTTATCGGCCCGATCTGATCAAGGCTTGAACCAAAGGCGATCAGGCCGTAACGGGAAACCCGGCCATAGGTCGGCTTAAAGCCGACCACGCCGCAGCAGGAAGCCGGCTGTCTGATCGAGCCGCCGGTATCTGAACCTAAAGCAAAAGGAACCAGGCGCGCCGCCACCGCGGCCGCGGAACCTCCGCTTGAGCCGCCAGGAACCCGGGTAGTATCCCAGGGATTTTTAGTTGGACCATAACAAGAACTTTCAGTTGATGAGCCAAAAGCAAACTCATCCATATTGGTGATTCCGGCAATCTGAAGCCCTGCGCCCTTAATGCGCTCGATAACCGTAGCGTCATAGACTGCCCGGTGCCCGGATAAAATCCGCGAGGCGCAGGTAATATCCTCGCCCTCAATACATATATTGTCCTTGATGGCTATGGGGGCACCAGCCAAGGCAGAACTGCCCTGGCTGCTAAGCGGTGCATCAACCCTCCGATTTCCCGGCGATACAACCCCGGGGTCGGCCAGGGTTGATACTGGGCCTCGCTTTGGCTCGGCTGAAGTATCAAAGGCCCGCACGAAACTGTTCAGAGAAGGGTCTATTCTTTTGATGCGCTCTTTAAAAACCGCAGCAACCGCCTCCCGGCTCAATTCACCTGAGGCAATTTTCTCAGAAATCTCTTTAGCTGAAAGGGAATGCACCGTTTCCATCATCAAACCTTATTCAATTACTTTGGGTATTTTAAAATAGCCATCCTGACTGCTGGGAGCATTCTTAAGTATCGCCTCCCGCGCCGGGTGCGCAACCGCTGAATCTGCTCGCCAGACATTACGCTGCTGATATAAACCGCGCAATGGCTCTACATCTGCAGTATCCAGTTGTTTCAGCTTATCGATATAGTCGAGGATTTTCGATAACTGGCTGGTGAGATACTCTTTCTGGGCTTCAGTAATGGCTATGCGGGCAAGCCGGGCTACGTATTCTACGGTTTCCTTAGTAACCATATGTGCTGTTTATTGACTCGCAAGAATATAATATTCAGTAATCGGCTACGGTTAGGGTAACGAAGCCAGTATCGGTTAAGGTAACGGTAACGTCTTAAAGAATAATATTTTTTAAGCCGATTACCGTAGCCGTAAGACGAAACGGGCCTCGTTACCGTGACCGTTACCAGAATAAACAGTGTACAAATTATACCATTAGCCCTGAAAAATTCTATTAATACTTCGACGGCGACCAGTCGAACTATAGCGCATGGCGCTTACTCCTCGCCTGAGGCGCGGCGTAAGTCTTGCAGGAATTCAGGAGAAACCTCGTATCCTAAAGCCTGAGCTTTATAAACATCTTCCCAAGCCTGCTGGTAATCACCTTTTGAAAAATAGGCGAGTGCGCGATTGTTATAGGCTCCGGCGAGGCTAGGATTAATCCCCAGGGCCTGGTTATAATCAGCTATGGCCCGATCAAAGTCGCCTTTCATCGCATAGACGTTGCCGCGGTTGCCGTAAGCGTTGGTATCGTTGGGATTAATCCTTAGAGCCTGGTTAAAATCAGCCATAGCCTGGTCAAGGTCGCCTTTATCCATGTAGACGGTGCCACGAGCATAGTAAGTACCGGCGTAATTCGGGTCAATCACCAGAGCCTGGTTAAAATCAGCCATAGCCTGGTCAAGGTTGCCCTTTTCATAATAAGCACTGCCGCGGTTGTAGTAGGCTTCGGCAGAGTTGGAGCTAATCATCAAGGCCTGGTTATAGTCAGCCATAGCCTGGTCAAAGTCACCTTTATCCATGTAGACGGTGCCACGAGCATAGTAAGTACCGGCGTAATTCGGGTCAATCACCAGAGCCTGGTTAAAATCAGCCATAGCCTGGTCAAGGTTGCCCTTTTCATAATAAGCACTGCCGCGGTTGTAGTAGGCTTCGGCAGAGTTGGAGCTAATCATCAAGGCCTGGTTATAGTCAGCCATGGCCTGGTCAAAGTCACCTTTCTTCTGATAGGCACCGCCGCGGTTGCTGTAGGCTTCGACGTAGTTAGGATTAATCCCCAGGGCTTGGTTAAAGTCAGCTATGGCCCGATCAAAGTCGCCTTTATCAGTGTAGGCTTTGCCGCGGTTGTTGTATATACCGGCAGTGGCAGAATTATCATCACTGAGGTAAAGGTAAAAATATAAATCATTAAGATTAACATTAAGTATTTCCTCTTGTGAGTTTGGCAGCAAGCCTCTCCGCCCCTCCTCGATGATTGTGCGCACCGTATCTGGATCAAGGCGGTACTCTTGCTTTAACGGCATGTATTTGCCTGCTCTTTGATAGTAGCGGTCAATGTCCACAACTTCAAATATGCCATTTAAGAAATCAGCGAATAAGATTTCCTGGTCGTTTAGGGGGATGAAGTTAAAAACATGCCTGACGGAAAAATAGCCGCCTCTCGAATAGGCAACTCTTACATCAATATCCAATAAGCCTAAGACTATGCTGCCTAACTGGGAAACCGCGGTACAGGAAAATTTTTCTCGCTTTGCTTCTTCTTTTTCCTGAGGGCTTATGGGGCTTGCCTCAATGACTTGGAGTATGTCTTCCCTGCCAAAGCTGTTAACCAATAGCTTCATTAAGGGCCGAGGCTGCTGAGAGTCAAGGCATCCTTGTTGTTCAAATAATCCCCTGATGGTTTCAAGAAACCCTTTAAGCTCTGCGGGCGAAGACTTCGCTTGCCGGGCCTGCTGTTTGAGCTTTGGAAAATCTATCTTGATTAAAAAAGCGCTAAGCTCTTGTTCAAGCGCGGGCAAGCTCTCCGGAGGGTAGCGGAAATCTTCGAGGATTGAGCGGATTGCGTCTTTGGTTTCGCTGGGTAAAGCGTCAGTGGACGAGGCGGTTTGAGGCGTAAGGCTTGGGGCTGCTTGTGTTGGTTGACTTACGGTAACTCCGTCAATGCTTTCAATTTCATCAAGAGAATAGGTTAGGGTTATACCTTCAAAGTCTACCTTGAGATAATCCGTGCCACGTTCGATGATGTCTGTATTGATTTCGCTGCCTGATTTTAAGCGGATGGTTTCCGGGTAAAGACAAAGGCCAAAGAAGAAGAAAAAGGCAAAGATAAGAAGAAGCTTTTTCATGGGACTTATCCTTGGCTTTGTGAGGCTCCGCGAACCGGCACCGAATTATATTCTTTACGATGAGCGGAATTTTCCCCGGAACATGGTCAATTCCAAAAAGGTCTGAAGCCGGCGGGAACGGCTGGGGTGCCGCAGTTTCTTAAGGGCTTTTGCTTCTATCTGGCGTATGCGCTCGCGGGTCACCCGGAAAATCGCGCCCACTTCTTCCAGAGTCTTGGGGCTTCCGTCCTCAAGGCCGAAGCGTAGCGTCAGGATGTTGCGTTCCCGGTCAGTAAGCCCCTCCATGGCCTGTTCCAGTTCTTCCTTGAGCATTGAAAACACCGTGGCGTTCGCCGGAGAGACCGCTTTTTTATCCTCGATGAAATCGCCGAAGGAAGTGTCGCCGTCGTCGCCGATAGGGGTATGTATGGAGATGGGCTGCTGCGAAACCTTTAAGATGTCCTTGATCTTGCCCACGGGCAGTTTCAATTCTTTGGAAAGCTCATCGGGGCTCGGCTCTCGTCCCCGCTCCTGGATAAACAGCCGCGAGATGCGGATAATCTTGTTGATGGTCTCGGTCATATGCACGGGGATGCGTATGGTGCGGGCCTGATCGGCAATGGCCCGGGTAATGGCCTGGCGTATCCACCAGGTGGCATAGGTGGAAAATTTATATCCCCGCTTATATTCGAACTTCTCGACCGCTTTGATCAGGCCGATGTTGCCTTCCTGGATTAAATCAAGAAACGACAGGCCGCGGTTAACGTACTTCTTGGCAATGCTGACCACCAGGCGCAGGTTCGCCTCCACCAGCGTGCTCTTGGCCTCGTTATAGAGCCGGGAACGCTCATTGATCACCCGCATGCGCTGCTTGATTTCCCGCTCGGGAAAACCAAGCTGCCGTATCAGATGGTTTTTCTCACGCACGTGCTTGCGGCGTTCGCTTAAGACCTTCTGGCTCTTACCTTTGGCCTGGTCTATTTTCCTGCGCGCCTTCTCGATTTCGCGGACAAGGTGCTTGGTCTGGACGATAATCTGCTCGATGATGGCAATGGTAAAATTGAATTCCTTCAGGACCGCTTTCTGGCTCTCAAGCCGTTTCGACCGGGCGAGCTTTGCGTGCAAAAGCTTCAAACGCTTGATTTCCTTCTCCTTGCTCTTGATCTCCCCTTTGACGAAATCATCGGCGTTAAGTTCCTCGCGAAACAGCTGCTTACAGATCTCCAGAAATGCGTCTTTGGAGATGGCGCTTGAAAACACCTCTTCCCGCAGGTGCTCTTCAGCGTCCTCGATGCGTTTGGCCAGCTGTATCTCTTCATCGCGGGTCAAAAGCGGTATCTGGCCCATCTGCTTCAGGTACATTTTCACCGGGTCTTCTATGGGCTGGGCGGTCGAGACGGTAATTTTTTTTCTCTCTTTCTCCCAGGCAGAAACTTCCTTGGTCTCTAAAACGCTGATATCCTTATCGTCGAGGCGCTCAAAAATCATATCCAGGTCTTTGGCGTTGGTAACCTCGTCAGAGAGAAAATGGTTAATTTCATCGTAGGTGAGGTATCCCTTTTTCTTGCCCAGATCGATAAGCTGGTCGATGCTGCGCTCTAAAATCTTTTTCTTGATCATTCTGCCCTCGCTTTATGAGCTGCTTGCTTACTGGGTTCTGGTGAATTCATCGATGAGCTGCTTTACCTTCTCTTTATCGCCGCTGGCCTCAGCTTCCTGTATCATGCTCTTCAATTTATGCTTGACCTGAATGAGGCGGTGCTTCTTAAGTTTGAGGATGCTTTCTTTAAAAAGGTTTTTCGCGCCGGGTTTATCCTCCTCCATGAGAAGCTGGGAAATGAAGCCGCAAACCTCGCGCTCCTGCACCGCTGCCAGGCGCTGGGAAACGCTCTGGCTGCTCTGGCCTGAATGACTTGAAAATAATACCGTCACCGTCTGGCGCGAAAGGGGGTGGCGAAAATCTTCCGGCTGCAGGTTATCGTGCACCAGTTGAAAGGCTTTTTGGTTGGTGCACATGAATTTCAGGATTATTTTCTCGGTTATGGGCACCGGCTCCTGTGACAGGCTTTGCGCGCGGATATTTTCCTCCGGTGCAGCAAAGGCGTGAGCCCCGCGCGCCCGCCGGGAGCCCTGAAATTTTTTCCGGAACTCCGCGATCAGTATTTCCTCGCTTATCTGTAAATGCGCGGCGAGGCTCTTGATATATTCATATTTTTTGATTTCGCTGGCCAGCTTATCAATGGTAGAAAGCATGCTCTCGGCGACCGCGGTTTTACCTTCAATGCTGCGTACGTCATGGGAATGCGAAAGGCAGGAAAGCTTATAATCGAAAAAGCCAAGTTTTTTGGCGAGGCAGTCGGAAAAAGCTTCAATACCTTTCTGGCGCACCAGCGAATCGGGGTCCATGCCCTGCGGCAACGTGGCGATAGAAACGCCCATGTCGCACTCAAGGAGAAGATCGATGGTACGCATGGTGGCGTTCTGGCCGGCTGTATCGGAATCAAATACTAAAACCACTTGCGGCGCGTAGCGCTTCAAGAGGCGGATTTGTTCGTAGGTGAGCGCGGTGCCCAGGGAAGCCACGATATTCTTTGCGCCGCGCATAAACGGGGTGATCATATCCAGATACCCTTCAACCACGATGGCCTCAGCGCTTGCGGCGATAGTTTCTTTGGCAAGGTGCAACCCAAACAGATGCGCGCGCTTACTGTAGACGGCGTTCTCCAGAGAATTAATGTATTTGGGGGCGTCTTTGGCCTCGGTATAGAGCCGGCCGCCGAAACCGACGACTTTGGCTCGGGCGTCAAAAATGGGAAACATGATCCGCTCCCGGAATAGATCCCGATAACCCTGGCGCAGGGCTGTTACCAGCGAAGCTTTTTCCAGAAGCTCCAGGGTAAAGCCTTTGCCGCGCAAATAATCCATAAGGCTGTTCTGGCCCTGGGCTAGTCCCAGGCGAAAGCTGGCGATGGTCTTTTGACCGATGCCCCGCTGCTTGAGATATTGGCTTACACCTGCGGCAGCATCAAGTTCTTTGAGGTTGCGGTGAAAAAAGAGGCTTGCCTCCTGCATGGCCTCATACAAACGGGGCTTTAACTCCTGGGACTGGCCCCGTTGCTGGGGGACTTCCACCCCCAGGCGCTTGGCAGCGATTTCCACCGCCTCAGGGAAACTGACTTTTTCAATAAGGGTGATAAACTGCAGGGCTCCGCCGCCTTCTCCGCACCCAAAACAGTGAAAAATCTGTTTCTGCGGACTGACCATGAAGGAAGGGGTCTTCTCGCCATGAAACGGGCAGAGCGCCTTGAAGTTACGGCCCGAGCGCTTCAGGGGGATGTAGCTTGAGATAAGCTCGGCAATGTCCGTGCGCGACTGAATATCGTCAATAAATTCCTGAGGAATCATCTGCCGGGATGGAATAGGCCTTTTGGCCTGGTTATCGATCAGGGAAATGCTATCGTTTGCGGACTTTACGCCGCACCCGCTTGAATCCGGAAAACTCATGCACCGTAAGCTTTTCGATGGCTTCGAGGTGATCAAGCATGATGTTTACGCCGATGTTATCCGAAGCGATGTGCGAGGCGAAAATGACATTGATATTCTCATCCTTGCATTTCTTAAAATGCTCCTCTGATTGGTGCATCGCCACAATCGTATCCACTCCCTTTGCCGCCAGCTGTTGATAGATATTCTGGGGGCCTTCAGTGCCTCCGGTGAATTCAAGGTGGATATGCTTTGCGCGGGAAAGCTTGCTGCCCACCATGATCTGGGGAGGGTTGTTGATTTTGGCGGCATCGATATACTCAGGGATATCCTCGAGCATGTTCATAATGTCAGCAAGGCTTGTGGGCTTAGCCGTACGCAACGATTCCTTAAGAAACTGATAGGCGCAATTATCGCACGGGGTGTGCATGCAGAGAAAGTTTAAGCCGAGCAGCCGCGCGATATCGACGCTACGGGTATGGTTGGCGGCATGAACCCGGCGGGCAACCTGCTGTTGGCGTTCCTGCAGCAAATTCTGGCTTACGCTCAGGGAAATGCCTTCACTGGCAAAAATATCGGTCTGCAGGTCCATGACCTCATAAAAACGGGCGTAGGCGTACCCTTCAGGGTGGTGAGCGACTGCCAAATCAATAGCCGCGCCTTTTTCCTTCAGGCGCTCGACCACCAAAAGCTCACCGGCCTCAACGTCAATGCCGACAATGACTGATTTAATTTCACTCTGGGGCAAGCCGCATAAAATACGGGTATCGGCATAGGGGTTAAAAAGGCGGTCGGCATCAAAAGAAGCTTTCTCTTTCTCGCTCTGCTTTTCATGCAGTTCCTGTTGCTTCTTCAAGAGCGCTTCGATTTCAGCCTGCGACCGGACATCAGCTTTCCTGCCCCGAGCTATGATTTCCTGATACATCCGCTTGAGTTTCATAGTACTTTTGTACCTCCTTATTCACTTGGCTTGTGGGAACAAAGTGCCGATACAGCTTGAATGACTCAAGATACACCTTGGGAGCGACCCTGTGTGCAAACTTCCATGAGAATGACTGGTTATAGAGCCGGGGTTCAAGCGGCGAAAGGTGCAATAAAAAAATAAGGACGCTTGAAAGGATTATTGCTCTGGCTCCTCCGGCAAAAAGCGCCAGCCACCGCTCGGTTGCCGGAATTTCGTCCCGTTTGAAAAGCACCATCACGATGAGCCGCGTGAGCGCGAAAATGAGCCCGGCCGCCACGAGAATAAAAAAAAATGAAATAAAATCAAAGTATTCTGGCCTGATGAATCTTCCTTGCGCGGTGAAACGGTCGCCGATGAAGGTATAGTAATGGAATGCTAATAAAGAACCTGCGAGTAGCCCCCCTCCTTTGAGCCCTTCAGCGATCATTCCGCGGGCAGCGGCAACGTACACGACTCGCAAGCAGATGATGAGGAATAGTATATCGAGAAAATTCGGCAGCCCCGTAAGCTCCATTTTAATAATGTACTTAAGTATATAGCATATACGCCGGAGAATGTCAAGGAAGTTAACGCATTCACCAGCAACGGCTTAGGCTACGATGTCGATGGCTACCAAGGCACTCTTTCGACATCGTCGTATATTGATACTCCAATATCACCCATGCCCCGCCCTATAGGGCGGAACGATGTGGCGGCCAGTATCAACCCTGGCTCAATTCCCCCAACTTCGCCGGGGGAATTGAGGAGGATTGATTTTTATATCCCTTTATGATAAGTTAATCAATGAACCTGGTTGCTGCGTTTTAAGAATGCTTGTATCACGAAAACAGTGAATGCTCAAGCAATATATTCAAAACCTAATTTGTTTCAAGAAGATAGAGTAATTTTCTTGCGGGAGCTGTGTACCGTATTGCGAGCAAGCAACACCCCTATAAGAGATGATTTTTACCGTACCTGGTAGCGAAGCGAGAGCAGCAGACGAATGAAACTGCAGGAATTTGCAGTCGCCCTGAGCGAGAAAGACCGGGAAGACGCGGTAAAAGAGGTTTCTCTGCATATCAAGACTGTTTTCCCCAAAGACATACATTTTTTATTCATTTTATTTACTCCCCACTATAGCCCTTCCCAAATCATAAAAGCGGTCTACCTGACCCTGAAACCGCAAAAAATGATCGGCCTACAGGCTCCCCTGTTAATTTACGGTGAGCGGGTGATAGAAAAAGGGATAGTTGCCTGCTGTATCAATAAAGCGTCGATTACTTCAAAAGAAGTCCTCATTAAGACGCAGGAGTCCCAGGATATTGAAAAACTGCTGCGCTTTTCATTTCAAAAGCCGCCGGGAGAAAATTTTTTCTTCTTTTCCTTCTTGCCTCCCTCGCTTAATGCTTCGGTGTATCTGAATGCAGTACGCTTAGCGCTGGGCAGGGCGGTTGGCCTCCTGGGGGCTGGCTTCAGCACCCGTTACGCCTCGCATTTCTACACCATACTCGACAAGACCACCAATGACTGCGCGGTGAACATCGGCCTTGAAGGCTTAAGCGCCTACACGGTACGGCTGGGTGGGTATATGCCCCTCGGTAAGACCTTCACCATTACCAAAGCCGTACCGGAAAAAAGCCTGGTTATGGAAATCAACAATCAGCCGGCGGTTATGCTGTTTAAGCACTATCTTGAAAACAAATTCGACCTCTTCATGAAAAACCGCCTCTTCACGCTCTATCCTTTCGGCATCAAAACCGAAGAAGGCTGGCAGCTGGTGAGCGTAGCCGACTCCCTACCCGACGGGTCCCTCGCCTGTGTCGGAGAAATTAAGGAAGGTGCCTGCGGACACCTCATGCTGCTTGATCCGGAACTCATTGACCAGGATATCCGGCGCAAGCTCAAGGGGCCGGCTTTAGGCTGGGAAGGGCTTGCGTTCATCATAAACTCCCTCCTGCGCAGGAGCATTCTTAAAACCGATGCCGGCCGGGAACTGCGGACCATGAAGGAAACCCTGGGCAAGTCAGTGAAAATGATCGGTATATATGCTGATTATACCCTTGCTCCCGAAGCCCAGAGTACCTCGATATCCATAGACTCTGGAAATGTGCTCTTCTCATTATGGCAGTAATCCGGTACGAAGGCATTAAATCATGAGCACGCTTGAAAGCGTTTTTTTTGCCGATCCTATTTTTACCACCATTCTTTTGTTCGTGCTCATCGTCATCTTTTTAGTTATTTACCTGACGCATAAGCTTCACCTCATTACGATTCTGAAAAAAGATTTGCGTGCCATGAACCAAACCATCAGGGATTTAGACCAGCAGGCAAAGCTGATTATTAAAAGCGATATGGAATTGAAATTATACCAGCAGGAGGTAGAAGACAAGCTTTCGAAACTCACGCTGATCAAAGAACTGATCGTTGCCTCGATTCATATTTTGAGCCGGGATGAGCTTTTCGCCCAGATAAACGAGCGGGTCATCAACGCCATCGGCTTTGAAAAAGGGCTCCTGCTCGATTTCAATGACTTGGACATAAAAGTTAACGTCGGCTTTGAAACTGCCGAAGCTGACCGGCTCACAAACGCCATCAAGTATAAGCGTGAAGTCTTTAAGGGCTCCGCTGTCCTGCCCGAGAACTCAGAGCTCTTTGCGCAAATCTCAAAGCTGCTCCGGGCTAAAGACATACTTATTGCTCCTATCAAAGTGCGGGAAGACATTTACGCGATATTCCTGGTTGCCGGTCTTATTTTACCGACTGACATCAAAGGCCCCGAAGAAGAAGCGTTCCTGATAATTTGCATGCACTTAAGCCACTGCCTTGATAAAATCAGATTATTTGAGGGCCTGTACCTGACCAAAGACAATTTGGAGCGTAAAATCAAGGAGCGGACCAACGAGTTGGTCAAAAGCCTCCGGGCCATTGAGGTGATCAGCAAAGCCAAATCCGATTTTATCTCCAGCGTCTCGCACGAACTGCGCACGCCGCTCACCTCGGTCAAGGGATTTTCTTCTCTGTTGGTTGAGGAGAAATTCGGCAAGCTTCCCGAGGAAGCCAAGAACCGCCTCAACCGGATCGATGAAAACGTGAACAAACTCATGGATATCGTCAATACCCTCCTGGATATTGCCAGGATTGAATCGGGAAAAATGGAAATCAAGATCGCGCCCGCGGAACTTATTAAACTGATAAAGGAAGTGACTGATTTTCTCACGCCGCAGATGCAGGCGAAAAATATCAGCCTGACCCTTGAGCTTCCGGCAGGGCTCTGGGTATTCATCGATAAAAACCTCATCGAGCGGGTACTCATCAATCTCATCAATAATGCTCTCAAATACACTCCCGAGGGAGGCACGATTACCGTCGCCTGCCAGGCAAAGGCAAACCAGGCCCTGGTCTGGGTCCGTGACACCGGCTGCGGTATAAGCCAGGAAAATTTAGAGAGGATCTTCCAGGAGTTTTTCAGAGTCAATAATCCTGAGAACATACGAATACGGGGCACCGGCCTTGGGCTTTCGCTGGTAAAAAGAATCATCGAAACCCATAAAGAAAAAATCTGGGTTGAATCCCAGGAAGGCCGGGGTTCCACGTTTTATTTTACCTTGCGCATAGCCCAGACCCCTGGAGCTGAAAAAAGCGCGCTTTGACCAACGGTGCCCTACTATGCCTGAGATAAAAATACTCATCGTTGACGATGACCCGGACATCCTGGATCTTTTGAAAACTACCATACAAGGCGAGTTCGAAGTCGTCACTGCTTCCACCGGCAACGAAGCCCTCTGGAAGCTGAAAAGCGCTGCGCCGAATCTGGTCGTACTTGACTATATGCTACCCGACATCGAAGGCCCACAAATCTGCAAAATTATCAGAAAAGACCCTTTGCTGACGAACATCCCCGTACTCATGCTTACCGGCAAGGGCGAAATAGAGGACAAGGTCGGCGGGCTTGAAGCGGGCGCGGATGATTATATGCTGAAGCCATTCTCTCCCCAGGAGCTGGTTGCCCGCATCCGCATGCTGATCCGCCGCTCCCATGCCAACCTCGATGCCAATCCCCTGACGCGGCTGCCCGGCAATGTTTCCATCAACAAAGAACTCATGGATAAAATAAATACCAAAGAGAAATTCGCGGTACTGTATATCGACATCGATAATTTCAAGGCGCTCAACGATTACTATGGTTTTGAAAAAGGCGACACGGTCATCAAAGAAACAGCGCGCATCCTTATTAACGCTATCCAGCGGGAGGGCACGGTAAATGATTTTATCGGCCATATCGGCGGAGATGATTTTGTCATCATTACCAACCCAGCGCACGCGGAACGAATCGCCAAAAGGATTATCGCTGATTTTGACGCCTGCTCGCTACAGTTTTTTGAAGAAAAGGAACGGGTGCAGGGATATATCGAAACCGTGGGCAGGGACAGCCTGATACACCGCTTCAGCTTTCCCACGATCTCCATAGGTATCGTGACCAATGTGGGAAAAGAATTTACCCATACCGCTCAAATAAACTCGCTCGGAGCCGAAACCAAGGGCCTAGCGAAAAAATTTCCCCAGAGTAAATATATTTTCGATAAGCGGGTCAGTTAGCCGGATATTGCCAAAATAAAATTTGTGTGGTATAACTTTGGCTACCGCAGCAGAGTCATTCACTACTTCGGTAACGCCTGTCGGCAGGCAAAGGAATGATACCGGAGCCTGTTCTTTGCAATTCCAAAATCCAAATCCCAAATCCCAAACAAGCTCCAATATCCAATGACCGAATGACCAAAACGTTTTGGTCATTGATATTTTGGTCATTGGAATTTGTTTGGAATTTGGTGCTTAGTATTTGGAATTTATTCAGAGGGGCATCCTGCCTGTTCGCCGAGACGTAGAGGCAGGCAGCGCTGTTTTTATACAATCAGCGCGGGTGGTGGAACTGGCAGACACATGCGTTTGAGGGGCGCATGGCGAAAGCCGTGGGGGTTCAAGTCCCCCCCCGCGCACCACCTATCAGAAGTCAGATGACAGACGACAGAAGACAGATGACAGAAGTCAGAAGACAGAAAGCAGATATCAAAACATCTCCATGGCAGGAGTGGTTATCTTCTCTCTGACTTCTGACGTCTGATTTCTGACTTCTGACCTATGATGCCGAAAATTATTTTTCTGGGGACCGCCGCAAGTATTCCCACGGCCAGCCGCGATAATACTTCTTTCGTCCTCCAACACCGCAAGCAGGCTTTTCTTATTGACTGCCCTGGTTCGCCTTCCCATAAGTTGTTAAAAGCCGGCTTTGATTTCAAGAAAATAAAACACGTCATCATCACCCACCACCATCCTGACCATATCTATGGGATCATTGCCTTGATTCACACCCAGGGTTTTGTAAGTACCTCTGGCCTCACCATATATTCAAATCAGACCTGTATAAAAATCATAAAAAAACTCCAAGAGCTTTTTAAGCTCACGCGCTCTCCCTACCCTGCTATCCGCTTTGTCGATGTCTTGCGAAAGAATCCTTTTTTTTGCCAGGGGGCTCTTACGCTTACCGCCATACCCAATGAACACGTGCGCCAGTCCTTCGGGATTAAAATCACCTGTGGCAGGAAACGGCTGTTGTACAGCTCAGATACTGCGTTTTCTGCGCGGATGCTTGCGGCCGCGGGCAGGCTCGATTATTGTATCCATGACTGTACCGCCTCCGGCGCCTATTTTAAAAAACACCCTGCCCTTGCTACCTTACATACTTCTGCCGCGCAGCTTGCGCGCTATCTTGGCGATACGCCCCGCGTAAAACTGATACCGGTGCATTTTCTTCTCCTTGATAAAAATGAGGAAAAAAGAGTTGGGCGGGAGCTTGAGCCGGTCAAGGAGCGTGTTATTCGAGTACGGGACTTCTCGACGGTACAGCTGTAGCCGCTGCCGTAGCAGCGGGGTGGATATCAAGCACACCGACTTCAGGCCGCGAGAAAAAGCGGACCCGCGGCACTGGCCCTCCTTCCATGCCTATACCCCGGTTGACATACAAGAGAGTGTTGCCGACCGTATAAGCGCCTGCTTCGTATTTCTTTCCCTGCCGCGATAAAGTTACGATCGCCCCGTACCAAGGCAAAGCCACCTGGCCAGCGTGGGTGTGGCCGGCAAGATATAAATCAACCCCCCTATTACCTCGGCCTAGAGGCCGAGGTTCGGCCAGGGTTGATACTGGCTGCCATATCGTTTCCTGCCCTGTAGGGCGAGATATGGGCGACGTTGGAGTATCAATTGAAAGGCCGGCTGCCTCTTCAATGCGATCGGGACGGTGACAGAGCATTATCGCGTAGCAACCCTGAGTAATATCTTTCGCCACCAGGCGCGTCTCAGTCTGGCTCTCATCGCTCATCCCGCACACCATAAGGCGCTGGCCGTCTTTGACGAGGCTTACGCATTCATCCTGAAGTTGCCTGAATCCAGTACCTGTATAGTAGTCAAGTTCGGGATACCAGGAATCAATATTTCCTGAGACCGCGAATTTTGCCAGCTGCGCTTTAAGGCCGCTAAGGGTATCCTTAAAGAGAGGTAGTGCCGCGGGAGAGTTGATGGCGTCACCGGTAAACACGATGATATCCGGTCTCAGCGCATTGACCAGCGAAATCAGCTTCGCTTCGTTTCTTGCTCTGGCGTCGCAGTGTAAATCGCTTATGTGGACGACGCGAAAAGAACTCAGGGAGAGTTTTTCGCTGGCAATATCGATGCTGGTTACCGTAAGCTTATACGGCTCAACAAAATAGGCGTAGGCAAAGCACATAATGCCGAGGAAGGAAAGCGCGTGGATAAAAAGGGAAGTTTTTGAAAAAAATTCTTTCGTGGGCTGGCGGCGAAGCCTCTGGGCAAGATAGTTCTTCAGCAGCGTAAACTCTCTGATATAAATATATCCAATTGTTCCGATAAAAACCAGGAGTGAAAAAAACTCTGAAGCCAGCATCGCATCAAGTGCAGAGAAATGAGCACAGAAGACAGAGTACTGAGTACTGAGGAGAAACTACGGGGAAATAATACTCTGTTCTCTGTACTCGGTTATCTGTTATCTGTACTCGCCTCCAGCATTTGTCTGGATATGCCGATATCCACGATAAAAATCTTTCCGCAGTGCTCCGGGCCCTGATTTAAAAAAAATCCCTTCTTAGCAGCGATAAAGCTCACCGTGTAATCTGCCCGGATAGCCGCGCCTAAAACGGTTCCTTGGTCTGGCGAAAGCCCTGAAGGCACATCGCAGGCAACAATTGTTTTTCCGCTTTCGTTGATCATGGTAATGACCTGTCGCAGGAAAGGATCTACCTCGTGCCTTATGCCGATTCCCAGTATGCCGTCGAGAATAAAATCCCGGTCGGCCATGAGCTCCGGCAGAATACCAGTATTCGCACCCTTAAGAGAAAACAACCGTATACCAAGCGCTTCCAGAACATTTTTCTGCCAGAGGACTTGGGGCCCCAGCGGCTTTTCATCCAAAACCGCCGCGCTTACCGCATACCCGCGGCCGGCGAGCTTACGAGCGCAACTTAAAACGTCAGCCCCGTTATTGCCGCGGCCAGCCACCGCCAGGACTCTTTTACCGAGCCGCAGGCTCTCTATGACTGCGCAGAGGTTACTTGAGGCGTTTTCGATAAGCGTGCGCTCGTCAAAACCAAGACGCTTTGCTTGTTCATCAAGGGTTCGGAGCGTCTCGAGCGTAAGCCCATCCATGGGTAGGTAGATTGTTGATCTTTTAAGGCCGGCTGATGTTCCGTAAGCGGATCAAAGGTGCGGGAGGCGCTACTGAGTGTCTGCCTCCTTACCTTTTTTTCTGAACAAATCTAAAAATCTATCCTCGTATTCCTTATAGACATTCCACTGGTCAAGCTCGCTCTTAAGCCGGTTGGCCATGGCGATATCGCTGGCTGCCTGAGCAAACAGGGATTCGATTTTTGCCCGGGCTGACTGGGGAAGTTTGGTATAGGCGGCAAGGTCTTTCTTGAGCTTCTCCACATCTTCCTCGCCCAGGGGTGAGGGGCCGCTGGGCACTGCCTCCCCTTTTAAGTACTGGATCAGCTTATCGATCTCTTCATCGATAAATTTGCTGCGCTCCACCAAGGAAGAAAGATTGAATTTGATTTGAAGATATTTTGACATTACCTCTAAAATAGCGGCAATGGCTTTTGGATTTTCGATCTGGACCGTATAAAAGGGTATTTCTCCCAAAAGGCAGGCTCCCCGCAGCCCCTTCTGCTTGGCCTCTCCCAGGATGATGCCGTTGAGCCCGCTGATTTGGCCTTCTTTCAGCACCTGAACCCCATGGCCTTGGAAACTCTGGATGAGCTCATCGTGGGTCGCGGCAAGCCATACCCGGGACGGTTCGCGGTGGTCTATGGGCTCGGGTTTTGCCGCGAAGGTGATGACGAACTTCACTTTGTATTTTTTCACAAAATCGATAATCGCGGCTGAGAGTTGTTCCGCGTGTTCCAGGGGCGGTTGAGCTTCGCCAAGAAAAAGAATAAGGTCGGGAGCGTTTTTACCTTTATAGTAATAGAAAAACCCGGCCGGAATCTTGGGGCTGCTGATAATACCTTTCTCGATAAATACCGCGACGGGCTTAAAGAACTCTTCCGCTTCGAGTTTCGCGAACATTTTAAAACCAAGCACCTCTTTGATGAACATGGCGCTGCGGTAAGCGACCTCGCCCATCCCAGGCCAGGCGGCTATAAACACCGGGGTTTTTAATTTAGGGGCGGCGATTTCCTTAATCATGGTTCGCGGTGCGGGCTTACTGGCTTCGTTCATTGCCTAACTACTTTATCATAGACAGCTGAAAAAACAAGAAAAAGCTGGCTGCGATTATTGTTTGTGTTTCAGGCTTTCCAGGAAATCCTTGAGCTTTTTCTCCTGGCCGATAGGTTTAGGGAAATAGTATTGCCGGGGAGCGCCGTACTCCTGGGCCAGGTGCCCGCCAAAACTGTGGGGATATTTATACTCCGGGGAATGGGTTTTAAGGTGCTGCGGCACTTCGCGAGTTTCTTGCTGGCTGATATCCTTCATGGCCTCCTCAAGCGCACAATATGCCGAGTTCGATTTTTCGGCCGCGGCCAGATAGATGGCTGTCTGGGCCAGAATCAGCTGCGCTTCGGGAAGGCCGACGAATTCAACAGCCTTAAAACAGCTGGTGGCGATGACCAGGGCAAAGGGGTCAGCGTTGCCGATATCTTCGCTGGCCAAAATCACCATGCGCCGCGCGATAAACCGGGGGTCTTCGCCGCTAGTAAGCATTTTTGCCAGCCAGTAGAGCGCGCTGTCAGGGTCGCTGCCGCGCATGGATTTGATAAAAGCCGAGATAGTGTCATAATGGTAGTTGTCTTTCCTGTCGTAAAAAGTTTTCTTCTGAATGCTCTCCCTGGCCACGGTACTATCAATGGTGATCTCGCCATCCTTAGCCTGGGTGCTTAATACGCCGACCTCAAGCGCGGTCAGAGCGCTACGGCCATCGCCGGCAGCGGCGGAAGCGATAAAGGCAAGCGCGTCATCACTTACCTTGACGCGCAGAGCGCCAAAACCGCGCTCCTCATCTTTCAAAGCCCGCTTCAAGAGGCTGATGAGATTATCGCTGGAGAGCGGTTTAAACGGGGCAACGATTGAGCGTGAAATAAGCGAGGGGATGAGATAGTAGTAGGGATTATAGATGGTGGCTCCGATAAGCAGAATCGTTCCCGCTTCGGTATCCGGCACCAGCGACTCCTGTTGCAGTTTGTTAAAGCGGTGAATTTCATCAATAAAAATTATAGTCCGCCTTCCCTGCGCTTTTAATTTGTTCCTGGCTTTCTCTATTTCTTTTTTTACCGCGGCCACCGAGGAAAAAGCAGCATTCAGATAGGCAAAATCTGCTTCGAATGCACCGGCAATGATGAATCCCAGGCTGGTCTTGCCCACGCCTGCCGGCCCCCAGACAATGATTGATGCTATCCTGCGCGCCAGGATTGCCCTACGCAGGATGCGACCTTCAGCCAAAAGATGCTCCTGGCCCAGGAACTCGTCGAGGCTTCTGGGCCGCATACGCACTGCCAAAGGCATGTCTTGTTCGGGCATACTCATGAATGTGGTTTATGTGACTCGCTGGAATTGCGCTTTGCAGTTATTGGGACTGTTGCGAAACGCAACAGTCCCTGATTAGACCCTTCCTTAAAAGGTGTAGGAAGGTCTATCCTTTAGGATTACAGTGATTCATCTGCGATTACAACGATTGAAAACATTGGCATTTCCAATCACCGTAATCATCTTTTTCCGCCGGAGGCGGACCCGCCCACAATAAATAAATATCGGTGGCGGGAATCATTGAAATCAGGCGCTGGCGCTATTTTGCGATAGCGCCTTATTACCGAATTCTTCCACCGCGGAGGTGGATCCTTTCACCGTCGGTACGAAGGGGGGGGCGTAAATGAATCTCCTCGTCCTAATCCCTTGAGTTCGTACTTCGACGCGTTTCACTTGCTCACGATTCCATCGAACTAATCTTGAGCGCAGTCGCAGGAGATACCGAGTGCAATCGAGGTACGCAGTCGAACCAAAGCCAGAGGTTTTTTTATTTTCCCCGCCTCCGCTAAATACACCAAAAATGCCTTGTAGGTATTTTTTGGTGCCGGCGGCCAATAGGTTCAAGCCCAGGACGAATTCATCCCCGGCCTGAAGGCCGGTGATTTTCACTGGTCGATTAAAATAAGAGACCCTGCCATCAGTCCGTCGCAGGTTGCTGCTATCAGTCCGTTTCTCATACAGGTGGGTGCCGCATCTCATCCGCCCCAGCGGATGAGAGAATTTGGCTCCCTTTAACCAGATTGGCTGTAGCGCATATCCCTTCGACGAGACAGGCAGGGTTCTCAACATAGTATAACATTTTCATCCCCGCGCTTTCAAGGCAGCTCATCAGCCCTCTGAAAACGGTTTTACGGCCCGATTTTTAGCGCAGCCGTACCCCGGTAGTTTGCGCCAGTATATCCCGAATACCATGATGAAAGCTGTCGACCTCATCGCAGACAAGCGTCTTTTCCCGGGACTGATAAAATAACCTGAGGGTAAAGGCGGTCGCCTCGACAGGCACATCCTTGCCCCGGTAAGTATCCACGACCCGCACTTCGGTAAGGTATTTGCTCTTTTCCTTGATTATCTTCTCAAGGGTACTGAAGAGGACTCGCCGGCTTAAGACAATGCTGATATCGCGCCACAGGCCCGGAAAGGGGCTCAAAGGCCTATAAAATCTGTTGCCCTGCTTTTGCGCCAGCAGCTCAAGGTTAAGCTCAGCGAACAGGAGGCTGTCCTTGATGTCAAACTGCTTCAGAAGGCTTTTGTTTACCGCACCGGCGATTCCTAAAACCGCGGTGCCGCTGCGAACACTCAGGCAGCTTGAAAAAATATCATTGGTATGCTCGCAGAAGCTTACCTGGGCTATTGCCAGCCGGTTTAAAGCTTCTTTGAGCGCTCCTTTCAAATAAAAAAATTCCTCCTCTGGCGCGCAGATTCCCGCGGCCAACGCGGACCGTTCAACGAAGCCGGCGCCGTGTTTCTCGTAGACATCGGCTATTTCAAAAAAACGCAATCCGCTCTGGCCGCGATTCAGATTATGCCTAACCGCAGCCGCCATGCCCAGAAGCAGCGTGGGCCGCAGGGCATTGCCCTGGCTACGCAAAGGATTGAGCACGGAAATAATAGGGGCTCCTGAGAGCTTGCGCAAATCCTCCTGCTCCTGAAGACTATAGGTAATAATCTCTTTGAAGCCGAGGAGTGCAAAAAAGTTTCTCAATTCATCTTTCAGAAGGTAAGACTGCCGGCCTGGAGCCTTCGCCAGGACACCAGTAAGGCAATGGGCCAGAGAAGGCACCTGGGAAGGTATGGCATCAAAACCCCGGATGCGCGCGAACTCCTCATACACGTCAACCTTACTCTGTATATCGAAGCGCTCTGCCGGAGCCAGAACGTCGAGTTTTTCCTTAGCCCGCGGTTTGAGTTGACAACCGAGATTTCTGAGTATGCCGGCGACTTCGGCCTTGGTTGCCTTGCTCCCCAGATAGGCGTTCAGCTCAGAAAAGGAGATGGTTATCACCGAGGGCTTGTTCGCAGTTGGCTTACCGGCTCTTCCCAGGCCCTGGACAGTGCCGCCGCTAAGAGCGGTTATGAGACGGCTTGCTTCCTGACAGGCATGGTCAAGGTACCGGGGGCTTACCCGGCGCTCAAAGCGATAGGATGACTCCGTATCCAGCCCGCAGGCGCGCCGGGAGCGGCGCACCGCAAGGGGCGAAAACACAGCGCCTTCAAGAAAAATATTTTTTGTAGTCGCGTCTACCTCGCTATTGCGCGCTCCCATCACCCCGGCCAGGGCAATAACCTTTACTTCGTCAGCGATGACCAGGTTATCCCTGCTTAAAGTCCGCTCTTTAGCGTCAATACCGATAAATTGTTCTCCGGGGCGGGCCCGGCGTATGGAGATAGCGCCCTGTAACTTATCATGGTCAAAGGCATGGAGCGGATTTCCCCACTTCAGCATACAGTAGTTGGTAATATCCACGATATCGTTAATGGAAGCCATGCCGCATAAGAGGAGGCGCTGGCTGAGCCAGGACGGCGAGCTTCCCACCGCAACCGGCCCAATAAGCCGACCGGTGTAGCAGAGACAGTCATTGGGATTTTCAATGGTGATTTTTCTTGCTGTGAGTCTGGGCTCTTTTGCCGGAGCCGGCAGCTTAAGCGTGAAGGGTTTACCCAAAACCGCGGCAATTTCCCGGGCTATGCCTACCATGGACAGCCAGTCATAACGGTTGGTGGTAACTTCCACAACAAACACCCAATCGCTGCCCTGCTTGGTGACTTGCTCCACTTCCATGCCCGCCATGGTCAGGCGCTTTGCCAGAGCTTGGGCGGTGAGGCCGGGGTCAATAAATTCTTTGATAAAATTAAGGCTGAACTTCATGTCGCTTCGCTCCACACGAATGTCCACGAATACCACACGAATTCACACGAATAAATTCATGTTCAATTATTTTTCCATTCGTGTCCATTTGTTCTTTCATTCGTGTCTATTCGTGTCTTCCATTCGTGGTAATTCGTGTTTTCAAAACTGATTCAAGAATCGCACGTCATTCTCGTAGAGAAGCCGGATATCCTCGATGCCGTATTTGAGCATGGCAATGCGGTCGACTCCCATGCCAAAGGCAAAACCGCGATAGGTTTTAGGATTTATGCCGCAGGCCTTAAGCACATTGGGGTGTATCATACCGCAGCCGAGGATTTCCAGCCAGCCTTTACCTTTACAAACCCGGCATTTGTCTGCGGCGCCGGATTTAGAAGAGGCCTTGCCTTTACAGTTAAAGCAGGAAACGTCAGCTTCGGCTGAGGGCTCGGTAAAAGGAAAAAAATGCGGCCGCATGCGTACATTCGCCGTACGGCCGAAAAATTCACGGGCAAACACATCCAGGACGCCTTTTAAGTGGGCAAAACTTATGTCAGTATCTACGCAGAAGCCCTCGATCTGGTGGAACATGTACGAATGGGTCGCGTCGACTTCATCCGGCCGGTATACCCTGCCCGGAGAAATCACTGCCAGGGGCGGTTTGTACTTTTGCATGACCCGAATCTGGGAAGGAGAGGTGTGGCAGCGAAGCAACATTCTTCCTTGCCCGGTCTCAGGCAGGTCCAGGTAAAAGGTATCAAAGGCGTCACGGGAGGGGTGCTCGGGAGGGAAATTTAAAGCCTGGAAATTATGCCACTCATCCTCTATTTCTTTGCCTTCGACCACGATAAAGCCGAGCCGCTCAAAGATAGAGCATATCTCTCTATTGACTTGGCTCAAAATATGCATTGAGCCACGCTCAAAGGCCGCCGCTGGAAAGGTCACATCAAGCTTGGCTTCTTTGGCCGCGGCACCTTCGGCCTGCGTGGCCAGGCAAGCCAAGAAGCGCTCTTTAAGCTGATTGAGTCTCTGGCCAGCCAAACCTTTTGCTTCGGGAGAAAGACCGGCCAGCCGGCTAAAAAGCTGGCTGAGCGCTGATTTCCTTCCCAAATATCTTACCCGCAGCGCTTCAAGGTCCTGGGAAGTCTTGGCTTTTTCGTATTGCGTCTGAAACTCTTCTTCCAATCTTTTTATTTCATTATCCATAAACCTTCTATGAAAAATACGGGTTACTCGTGTGGGCCCCTTTTTCCCTGGCCAGCCCGGCGCTGCAAGAACCTCCAGAACTTTCCCGCGCCGAGCAGGACCAATAAGGCAATACCAGTGAAGACTGCCAAACGCAGCTTGGCTGGCTCAAAGCTCTCCTCTACCAGCCTGCCTGCTTCAATTTTGCGCAGGCTTAAGGCGTGTATATCCAAATCACCGCCGTGCTCAGGGCAGCTGCGGTTAAAGGTCCCCCGGATCTCGACCCAGTCGCCCCTGGCTTTATAATTACCAAGGTATGCGATATCGGTCAATAAATTTTTATCTATCCATATTCCCAGGGCGTTCTGGCTATCGTTGATATTTATCCAGCAATGTGTCCCCCGCTGCATTATCTCGCCGATAACCTCACCCTGATAGATGACCTGGCGGCCATCGAGTTGTTGGGCATAGTTGATAAGCTTGGTGCTGGAAATAGCTTGGCTGAAAACCGGGACGCCAATGAAAAGCCAAAATCCGGCACAAAGCATAATCGGTGCCATCAACGGTTTCACTCTGTATAATCTGTGGTTCATCCTCTCCCCTTTACTGCCGCGATACAAAATCCGATGAGGGTAAACACAGACATAAACTCCAAGCGGCCGGCCCACATCTGAAATATATAGGTAATCTTTAACAGCGCAGGCATCGTGGTCCGGGTAATACCGCAACTTAAACCCACATTAGCCGCGGCTGAGGTTGACTCGAACAGAGAATCTAAAAACGGATATCCCAGGCACATACCGATGATCGCGCCCAGCGCATAGAGGATAATATACGCCAGGGTAATAAGCGCGGCGAAACGAATCTGCTTATCTTCCAGAACAAATTCCTTGATGTGGTGGAATTTTGCCACAACCCCCCCTGCCTCGGGCATGATGATGCGTTTTACATCCTGAACAAACCCCTTAAAGATAAGGCCGACGCGTATGGTCTTGATCGCTCCGGTGGTCGAGCAGGAGCTGCCGCCGATAGCCATGGCAATGATCAGGCCGGTCAGTGCCAAATCACCCCATTCATGAATAAATTGGCGGGCATAGATGGTCATATACCCGGTTCCGGTGTGTCCGGAAATGAGCTGATAAAATCCTTTTCTAAAAAAAGCAACGGCTTCCGGGTAGGTATGGTTTAGTTTTAATCCGAAGGCCACAATCAGAAAGGTGATGATAATGGTGATAAACAGAGTCACTGTCTCTAAGTTGCGCACGATCTCTTTTTTATTGCCGGTCCAGGCGGCATAATGGAGCTTAAAGTTAATCGCGCCCAAGAGCATGCAGACAATGGTCACAATCTCAAAGGGAAGACTATGATAGTAGAGAATATTTTGCGATTGGGGGCTGAAGCCGCCGGTGTCAAAGGCAGCCATAAACACACAGGCGCCGTGAAAGATTGCCTGAAACAACGACATGCCGTTGAGAACCCCGACCAGAGAAAGAGCGGCAGTGCCTAAAACAAGATAGGTAAGGCTGACCAGCCAGATAAAACGGGCTGTAGAAATGACATTGGGCAGAATTTTCTCATCCCGGGCTTCACCCACATACATGCGAAAAGCCCCCGCTGAACCGCGCACCAAAAACGATAAGGCAACGATGACCACGCCCTGGCCGCCGATAAACATGATGAGATGCCGCCAGAGGTTGTGGGCATAAGAAAGATGGTCCAGGTCCTGGACCAGGGTCAGTCCGGTTGTGGCAAACCCTGACATTGACTCAAAACAGGCATCCAAGTATGAATTCCAGTGCCGGCTCAAGTATAGCGGTATGGCTCCCAGGAGCATGGCTACCAGCCAACTTAAGGAAGCGATGATCATACCGTGCATCCAATTCGGTTCGCCTGAGCCGCGGCAGAAGCTGGCAAGAAGAGCGCCAAAACTGGCAGCGATGGCTATGGTGATGACAAAATCCAAGGCTGGGTTTATCTCCCCGCAGGCAAGGCCAAGCAAAAGCGGCAGAACCATGGCCAGAGCCAGGCCTATGGTGATTTTACCTAAAGAATAGCCGATTATTCCTATGTCATTGAGCCGGGGTTTAAGCAACATAGTGGGTTAATAGTATTAAACTCCTCGGCATGCCCCACGTGGGGCACATGAATCACGTGGGGCACCTCGGAGTCAATGAAAATCAAGGAAAACTAATCGTATAAGTTATTAGGTATTAAACTCCTCGGCAATGTTGCCTCGGAGTCAATGAAAATCAAGGAATAACCCTATATAATTTCATTTTCATTGAAGGCGGCGAGCAACGTTTGTGGTCTTTTGGCTACGCATCTAGAGCGTAAACAGCCAGGCAATAGCTGCGCACACAATGAGCACTGCCATGATAGCGCTGACTTCAGCGGCAATACCTGAGGCTATGGTCAACAAGCGCTTAAACATCAGATATCCCCTGCCAGGAACTGGAGTAAATTCTGCTTATTGGCGATTAAAGTCAGGGCGATGATATCGTCGCAGGCCAGTAAAAGCGTATCACCTTTGGGAACGATGATCTCATCCCCGCGCACGATCGAAACCAGCACCGAATCCGCCGGAAGCGTGATATCTTTCAGTTTTTTGTTGATAAGCGGAGAATCTTCCGGCAAATCGAGCCGCACAATGGCAAGCTTGCCCCGGTTAAAACTCAGGAGGTTGACGAAATCGGAAAACGACACTTCCTCTTCAATGATTTCAGCGATGATTTTCGTGGCATCAATGGGCACATCCACGCCTAATTCAGAAAAGATGCTCTTGTTTTTCGGGTCATTGACCCTGGCCACGGCACGGGCAATATGAAACTTCTCCTTGGCCAGCTGGCAGATGACCAGATTATCCTCATCGTCACCGGTAACTGCGGCAATGACATTGGCCCGCTCAATGCCTGCTTCCTCTAAATAGGCGGGATTGCAGCCGTCGCCGCAGATAACCAGCGCATCGAGCTCCTGGGCCGCGGTTTCACAGATTTCCTTATCCTTATCCACGAGGGCCACGGTATGTTTATCCTCAAGGAGGTGCTTAGCCACAAAATGCCCGACTTTTCCTGCGCCGACAATAATGATGTACATCTGTTTTTATAACTTAAAGGCCTTGCGTATCTTGGATAAGCTTTGAGTCTTAACCACCGTCACCAGCACATCTCCGGTTTCAGCTTTCGTATCTAGCTGCGGGATAATAATTACTTTCTTCTTCCTGACCGCGACCACGATAAGCTCCGCGGGCATATTAATGGCTTCTACGGTTTGACCGCGCATGTCCTGATCAACGGGGATCTCCAAAATACCGAGCTCTTTGCTTTCGATGAGGAAGCTAGAAAGCTTGGACTCGATAATTTTATCCCGAATCATCGAGGCCACTAGTACGGTTCCGCTAATAATATCCAATCCCAAATCCCGGTAAATCGCGGCACGGCTAGGGTCATAGACCCGGGTAATGACTTTGGGAACGTTAAATACTTTCTTTGCCACCTGCGCTGTTACCAAATTGGTATTGTCGCCATTGGTCACGGCGCAGAGCGCGTCGGCTTTCTCGATGCCGGCTGCTTTTAAGAGTTGCCGGTCAAAACCGTTACCGGTCAGGGTAATACCGTTAAAAGTCCTGCCCAAGCGGTCAAAGCTCTTTTGCTCTTTGTCGATGACCACCACGTTGTGGCCTTCCTCAGCTAAGATTCTAGCGAGCTGGGAGCCGACTCTGCCGCAGCCAACCACAATGACGTACTTCACTCCTTCTTACCCTCCTCAAAACACTTCAAAAAATTCCAAATTACAAATCCCAAATCCCAAATCCCAAACAAGCACCAATATTCAATGAGCAAAAGGTCTTCATTTCGGTCATTTTGAATTTTGGTCATTGGGATTTATTTGGAATTTGGTGCTTGTGATTTGGAATTTCAAAGAACGTCCCGCAGAGCGTTAGTGTGCGGGAGGCTTCGTTACCCCGCCC
>CAYNSZ010000002.1:0-10578 GCA_964400075.1 uncultured Planctomycetia bacterium | reverse complement strand
TATGAATGAGTTGGACGCCAGACAGCGGATTCTTAAGGCGGGACTGAAAAAAAGATGCCACGGCCAAACAGCCGTGGAGCTTTACTTTTTGACCTCTTCGACGATCTTATCAAAAATCTGAGGATGTTCCGCGGCGATTTTCGCCAGGATATCCCGCGAGAAGATAATTCCTTTTTGTTTGAGCTGGTGGATAAAGACCCCGTAGGTAAGCCCCCGCATCCTCAAGGCCGCATTGATACGGGTAATCCAGAGAGCCCTAAACAGCCTCTTCTTGGTTTTGCGGTCCCGGTAAGCGAAAACTCCTCCCCGGCGCAGGGTTTCCACTGCCCGGCGGTAACGCCGGGAGCGGTCTCCCCAAAAGCCCTTGGCCCGCTCTAACACTCTCTTTTTCCTTCTGTGCGAGGGAACCGAATGTTTTATCCTCATGGTACGCTCCTATGTTAACAGTCAATCTCCTTAATTCCTCCGCCTCCGGCGGAGTAATTAACCCCGCTGGAAGCGGGGTACAAACTCAAGTGCTTATTGGTTTACTACACTCCTCCGCTATACTTCCCACGCCTCGTGCACAAGTTAAAACTATAACCTCAGCGGGTTCAAGAATACTTCACCATTACGGTAATGACTTATGCAAATCCGAAACCCGAATATCGAAATTCAAAATAGATACTACCTTGTATAAATATTTATACTGTTTCCGTTTCGAACATTCGAATTTCGAATTTGTTTCGAATTTCAGATTTCGGATTTCGAGTTTTCCCTATTAGCTGCCGTAGGGAAGCGCTCGCTTAATCATCGTGCGCTCCGTAGACCGGGTAACTACCTTATGCCGCAATACGCGTTTTCTCCGGTGGGTCTTGGAACTTAACAAATGACGCCTGCCGGCTTTTGACCGCAGGGCTTTGTTTCTCTTGGTAAGCTTAATCCGTTTGGCTACGGCTTTCTTGGTCTTGAGCTTTGGCATATCTCTTCTCCTGATTGCGTACTATATTATCCTGGAAACAACTTTCTGTAAATCTATTTTAGGTATGGCGTAAAACACTGCTGCGCTCTGGAGAGTATCCGTAGTAAGCCCTCTGGCGCACCTTTTATCGCGGGCTTAAGACTAAAACCAGGGTCTTCCCCAGCATGTGCGGTTCCCGGTCAATTCTGCCTATTTTTTCCACATCCTTCAGGAGCCGTTCAATAACTTTATTGCCGAGGTCTTTATGGGCGATTTCTCTGCCCCGGAACCACATGCGTATCCGTACCTTATGCTTCTTTTCGAGAAATTCTTTCATGTGCTTAAGCTTCACCTCATAATCATGGTCATCTATGTGGGGCCTCAGGCGCACTTCTTTCAGCTGTGCCTGCTTCTGGTGTTTTTTTATCTCCCGCTCGCGCTTATCCTGCTCGTACTTGTATTTGGAGAAGTCGATAATCCTGCACACCGGAGGATTTGCCTGCGGAGCGACCTCGACTAAATCAAGGTCGAACTCTTCTGATTTTCGCAAGGCCATATCCCGCGGAAATACTCCCAGCTGTTGTCCGTCAGGACCGACCACGCGCACTGTTTTTGCCAGAATCCTTTCATTGACCCTCACGTACTTCACGTATGTCCGCCTCCTTTTTTAAAAGCCCGATTGCCCCGGCAAGGCTCATGCTCCCCAAATTCTTTATACCGCGCTGCCTGAGGGAAACCGTCTGCTCCTGCGCCTCTCTTTTACCTACGATGGCCATGTACGGTATCTTGAGAAGCTCTTTTTCCCGTATCTTCTTCTGCAAGGTCTCATCGCGGCTGTCAAGCTCGACTCTGAAGCCTTCCCGCTCAAAAGCCTCTCGTACCGTAGCCGCGTAGTCCCTGGTCTCCTGAGTAATGCTGAGCACGCTCACCTGCACCGGAGCAAGCCACAAAGGGAAAGCGCCGGCGTAGTGCTCGATCAGGGCGCCCATAAACCGCTCAATGCTGCCCAGGATAGCCCGGTGGACCATCACCGGCACCTGGCGGGAACCGTCTTCAGCAATATAGGAAAGCTCAAAACGCTGCGGCAGGTTAAAATCAACCTGGACCGTTGGCCCCTGCCAGTATCTTCCCAGGGCGTCTTTAAGCTTGATGTCGATTTTCGGGCCGTAAAATACCCCTGCACCGAGGTCGATTTCAAAGGGGACGCTTCGCGCCTGCAATGCTTTTTGTAAAATAGCCTCGGCAGTGTCCCAGTTTTCGGCAGTGCCGGCGAACTCAAGCGGCCGGGTGGAAAGATTAACCTCATAGCTAAAGCCAAAGACCTTCATGACGTAGTTTATAAAATCGAGCACCGAAACAATCTCCGCTTCCAACTGGTCGATACGGCAGAAAATATGGGCGTCGTCCTGGGTGAAACCGCGCACCCGCAGGAGCCCGTGCAGGACTCCGGATTTCTCATAGCGATACACAGTCCCCAACTCAAAGAACCTGACCGGAAGATCCCGGTAGCTGTTGATTTTGCGCTTGTAAATGATGATGTGCCCGGGGCAGTTCATGGGCTTGATGACATAATCCTGCTCATCGATCCTCATAAAGTACATATTGTCGCGGTAGTAACTAGTGTGGCCTGAGGTATTCCAGAGGTCTATCTTGGCGATGTGCGGTATAAACACGAGCTGGTAGCCGCGCTTGAGATTTTCTTTACGCAGGAAATCTTCGATAAGGCTGCGCACCAGCGCTCCGCGGGGATGATAATAGACAAAGCCGGCTCCGGCTTCTTCGTGAATCGAGAAAAGGTCAAGCTCTTTTCCCAGCTTGCGGTGGTCACGTTTCTTTGCCTCCTCGATAATGGTAAGCTGACTGTCGAGCTCTTTCTGGCTGAAGTGGGCGGTACCGTATATGCGCTGCAACATGGGGTTGGTCTCAATACCGTGCCAGTAGGCTCCGGCTATCGATAAAAGCTTGAATGCTTTTACCTGGCCGGTTGACGCGAGATGCGGTCCCCGGCAAAGATCGTAGAAATTTGCGTGCCGATAAACACTGACCGTCGCTTCCTTGATTGCCTCAAGGAGTTCGACTTTATACGGCTGGCCTTTTTCGCGGAAAAGCTTGATAGCTTCCCCCCGGCTCATTTCCAGGCGCTCGAAGGCATGGTCAGCTTTGACGATCGCTCTCATCTTCTCCTCGATCCGGACAAGGTCTTCGGGTTGCAGCTGGCGAGGAATGTCAAAATCATAGTAAAAACCACTCTCAATGGCAGGCCCAATACCCAGTTTGGTTCCGAGAAACAACTCCTGCACCGCGGAAGCCATGACGTGAGAACAGGAATGCCGTACGGTCTCTAAATCCATGAATACTGCCTTTCGCGCTCTTGTCTAGCGCAGCTTGAATGAATCAATGGTCTTATGAAACAATCGTTCATCTTCCAGCTGATTATCCGGATCCGTAGCCAAATATATGAAAAACGCGTGCTGCTCAGTCACGGTTACGAAATACTGGCTAATGCTCAGCGTCGGATACAAAAGCTGCAGGGTAAACGTCGCCCACTCTCGGCCTGCCCGCTCAACCACCTGGGGCTTATGGAGAACCTGCAATGATTGGCGCTGCTCGCTGCTCAGGCGTGAAACCAAGCTGGCCATATAGTAACTGGCAACGGTCAGGCTTGAGCCGCCGGGAGTATGGTCAACCTGTACCTTGATCAACGTTTCCCTGCCGTTTCGTACTTTCAGGAAAGTGACTGAATTATCGTCAAAGGTCAGCCCCGAACGCTTCTGCCATCCCGCGGGCCCGGTAAGCTCATAACCGATATCGGTATTGACGTGCCGGTTGCCGGAACAGGAGACAAAAGCCAGAGCGACTGCGATGATAAAGCAACGAAGCACTGTGCGCACTACTATGACCTCATGGTTTAGCGTATCTATCAAATCACGGGCGCGTACCTGTTACACCGAACTCTCCCTGCTCCGCCAGAGGCTGGTCTGTTACGGACGAAACCCGTCACCAATAAAAATATTTCTTTACCTGGTAACCGGCATCTCCTCGCCCATGGCGTAATCGTGTTGCAATGAGTTCGCGGAGGGACGACGCGGTGATTGTTCATAACTATGGGCGGTGTAGGATTTGAACCCACGACCCTCTGAATGTAAATCAGATGCGCTTCCGCTGCGCCAACCGCCCAGCGTAGACCACTGTTGTATTGCCTCAATCCAGCCGTCGCAATTGTATACTGTGGTGGTTCTTTTGTCAATTAACACACGTGCCGATAACAAGGCTATATACTTACGCCTCTATTGTTTGTCGCGGCTGTGTTATATCAACCTGCCAGGCGGCCAAGGAAAACGATCGTAAACACCATCACCAAAAGGGCCACGGTCTCGGTCATGCCCAGCACTACCAGATAGTTACCAAAGCCCTTGCCGGTCTCACCCATGGCATCGCAGGCAACCGCAGCGCACTTACCCTGCCAGTAGGCGGAAAGCCCTATGGCCGAACCAGCCAGAAGTCCCGCTCCCCAGAGGTATTGTCCGGAAAGAGTCAGGGAAAGCATCCGGTTCATCACGATGAACCCGTAAATAGTCTGGGTTAAAGGCGCGGCAGTCAACGCTACCAGGAGAAATGACGCTGGTTTGTTCTGGCTGAAATTCTTTTTCCAGGCGCCGATAGCGCTCATGCCGGCAATGCCTGCGCCGGCTCCGGAGCCAAGGGCTGCAAGCCCTAAAACCATAATCGCTCCCAAATCTTTGAATTGTACGAGAAGGCTTTGTTCCATGGCAATCTCCTTTCTTGCTTTAGGTTTTTAGCGGCTTATAGGTTACTCCGCTCCAGGCTTATCCTGGAGTGGATGATAGCTTACGCCACTCCAGGATAAACCCGCGTGGCTGGAAAACTCTAAGACATTTAATCTGATCCCGTGTACCAAGACCGACATCGGCGCCAGGATGATATTGATGGTGTGCCCGATAAAAACAATCAAGACTTTTCCCAGGACAGCGCTGTTGCCTAACTCTGAAGCTAAGGTATTTACCGTATCGGCAATAGCCACGCCTGCCAGACCTATGGCAAACAGACGGATGTAAGAGACCACGTCGGTAAAGTTATTCATCAGGCTCAGAGCAACCGTTCCTAAACCGGAGGCGATAGTTTTGAGCAGATTGCGCTGGGGGTTGGAAAAAAATATCACCAGCGCAAGGCCCCCCGCAATAAGCCCTTTGCCGAAAAAAGGGAAGGGGTCATTGAGAATCAGCATCTTGGCAATAAAGAAGGCTGACCATAGCACGCATATCCATCCTACATCCGAAAGCGCAACCAGGGAAGGGAGTTTCCGGACGGCCTGCCAGGCGTGGCCCAGGCTGAGATGAAAAGCGCCTAAAAAGAAACAGAACGCCTGCAGGAATTTGGTATCGTTTAACAGCGGTATGAACGCCGGCAAGCCGGCGTTCATATACCATTCCTGGCCGAACACCGTGCCGGTGCACACACCCCATAGTATGGCGCAGGAACTAAAGAGGTATAAGAGATAAAATATACGCGTATCGGAAAGGCGGCTCTTAAGTTTACGATGCAGCAGGAAGGTGGCAAGAAAATACACTGCGCCATAGCCGGCATCCCCGATAATCATGCCGAAAAAAAGGCTCAAAAAAATCAGAAACAGCGGGCTTATGTCTAACTCGCGATAGCCGGGTATGATCTCCAGTAATTTAAATACCGGTGAAATTATTTCGACCCAGCGGGGGTTACGGATAAGCGTGGGCACCATATCCTCCTCTGAAGGCTCGCCCGTGATAACCGCCCAATGGTGGGCTTTGGCGAACGCATAGAGCTCTCCTTCCCTATCTGCAGGGATGAAACCGCTGACGTAACGCAAGGCCTGCGCGCTGCCCATGCCGCTGTGCGCCTGATGGAATTCAAGCTCTTTTGCCAGGGCCAGCCGTGACGATTTAAAATCCTCAAGGCAAGGCACAAGACGGCAGATATCGGCTCGTATGGTCTCTATCACCCGGACACCTTCTTCTAAGCGCAGCCGCATGGTTTCCAGGCTCATTTCCGGCAAGGGTATTTCCTTAAACGGCACCTCGACTTTCTCCCGGGAAATAACCGCCACGCGGCTCATGCCGTGAGTCGAAGATATTTTCTGCACCAAGAGATTGGAGGGGAATTGCTTTACGGCTTTTGTCGGTACCTCGTAGAGCCGGATGAAGATGTTCTTTGCCCTCAGGCGCACGATCGCTTCGGGATCAAAATCGCCCCAGGGTTCCCATTGATTGAAACGCTGGATAAGCGCGCCGGAATATTCCTTAAGATGGCTGAGCCGTTTTGCCAACTCCACCACATGCCGGGCATCGGCCTTGGCATCAACACCTACGGCGCCGGCCTTCGCGGTTCTTCCACAGCTAAACTCATCGCTGGATAAAATACCTGCCGCTTCATCAATAAGGCCAAGTTCCTCTTTGAGGCTGTCGATGTCCTTGCCCTGAGGAGCGTGGTGATGCTCAATATGCAGAACTCCTAAACGGCGCACATCGCTTATGGCAAGTTGTGCGTCTTTTGCCTGGATCAGAATGGTAGTCTTTCGCATGGACACGATCATACCGCAACTTCCTCCGGAACGTATTCCTCGATTTTCTTTTTTGCTATTTTACTGCGGCCGACGGCGTTAGCCATCTGATCGCCGATGTAAATCTTGATCAGGCGTATGGCTTCCTCGGCCTGGGGAATCTTGACCTTCTCAAACAAATTAACACGCTGGGTGGTAATGCGCAGTTCCTGTTTAAGTATCCGTATCCCGGCGTCGATAACCACCACTTCTTCCCGAAGACAGGCCAGGGTCCGCAGAACCTCCAGGCCATGATCGACCCACAGGGGCGTAAGAAATAAGTCGTAGCCAACCGGGCCAAACTCGAGGCGCTGGAAAACCGGCACATCCACACCGGCGATGTTCTTTGCGCCGGTAATGACTTTGCGCGACGAAAGCCAGGAACGGATAATGCTTATTGCCTCTGTCAATAACCCCGCCCAGGCCTTTATGGCGCTTTCCTTTAGCTGTGCGCTGTGCTGTTTTTCTTGGTAGAGCGCGCTCTGATGGATGATCTCCATCTGCAGCTGCTGCTTTTTCAACTGCAGGGTAGGCAGATAACGTTCGTACTGGCGTAAGGCATCCCGCTGTTTTTTTAACTCACCCTTGGTAAGCTTGACCTTAGGCATAGGCTTAGGTAGTTGTGAAATTAAAGGTGTTGGCCTTGGCCCAGTACTTCCCCACCATTGACTTCTTTATGCCGGTCTCCTCGGGGCTGAAACATGCTGCCATGATCTCCCATCCCAAATCCAATGCTTGTTCGAGGGACAAATTGACTTTTAACGACATCATGTGCTTTTCAAACAGCTGGCCATAGCCAAGGAGCTTTTTATCCCATGCGGTCATCTGAAACCCCATGGACTGCTTCTCAACTGTCTCGCGGTAACTGGCAAACAGCTGGATCATCGTGTCCATGATGGTGCGGTGGTCATCGCGGGTTTTTCCGTTCACCTGCTGTTTGAGCCGGCTTAAAGAACCAAAGGGTTCGATAACGCCGTTTTTGAGATAAAACTGGCCTTCGGTGATGTAGCCGGTATTGTCAGGTACGGGATGGGTTACGTCATCGCCGGGCATGGTAGTAACCGCTAGAATGGTTATCGAACCCGCGCCTTCAAAATCAACGGCTTTTTCATAGCGGCTGGCCAGCTGGCTGTAGAGGTCTCCGGGATAGCCGCGGTTGGAAGGGACCTGCTCCATGGTGATGGCTATTTCTTTTAAGGCATCAGAGAAGTTGGTCATGTCAGTCAGGAGCACTAACACCCGCTCTCCGGACAGAGCGAACTGCTCAGCTACTGCCAGGCTTATGTCCGGCACCAGTAAGCACTCGACCGTGGGATCGGCAGCGGTGTGTATAAAAAATATGGAGCGCGACAGGGCTCCCTGTTCTTCCAGAGCGTCTTTGAAAAAAAGGTAATCGTCGTATTTTAAGCCCATGCCGCCCAGGATAATGATATCGACCTCGGCCTGGATGGCGATACGGCTGAGCAGCTCATTGTAAGGCTCTCCGGCTATGGAAAAGATGGGCAGCTTCTGTGATTCGACCAGGGAATTAAAAACATCGATCATGGGGATGCCGGTACGCACCATCTTATTGGGAATGATCCGTTTGACCGGATTAACCGACGGCCCGCCGATATCCATCAGGTCTTGCGAAACCTCAGGCCCCCGGTCCAGGGGCTTGCCGCTTCCGTTAAACACGCGGCCGAGCAAGTTAGCGCCGGTGGCTATGCGCATGGGGTGCCCTAAAAAACGCACCTGATCGCCCGTGGAGATACCGCGGCTTCCGGCAAAAACCTGCAGATAAACCTTTTTGCCGTCCAGGCGTATCACCTGCGCCAGAGACTGGCCCCGGCTGGTCAGGACCTGGGCGATCTCCATAGAGCCGATTCCTTCGGCTTCGACCGTGATCACGTCTCCGGCTATCTGGAGGATATTGGTATAAACTTTATACATGGCTTTGTTCGCAGTGTACTACTTCACAATTACAGTAATGCCTCTGGGCTACGATGGGCTCTCTCTATACTTTGAAAATACCAAGCATCTCCGCCACCCAAATATTTTTTTCAGGCGGATCCGCCTTTGGCGGAATTCCAAATTACAAACAAACTCCAATATTCAATGACCGAATGACCAAAACAAAAATCGTTTCGGTCATTTGAATTTTGGTCATTGGGATTTGTTTGGATTTTGGAATTTGTGATTTGGGATTTCATTCTAAATTATATGGCCTCCTGCCGGCTGACCGGTTTTATTTTTTTCTCAAGCAAGGCGGTTATCTCCTTCTCGCTCTCCTTGAATTCCGGGGTTTCCCAGTTTGCTGAATTCCACCCCCGGCACAATTGCCTGAGTTCCTGAAAGAAATGGCGGGCATCATCTTTGCTCTCAAAGGTAAACGCCGCCTGCAGTATCCGGTAAATAAAATCGAATACGTACTTCTGGCGCGGGGCCGAGGTAGCCTCGTCGACTTTGTCAAAAGCGTTCTGTTGCAGATAGACGAAATCAAGAAATTCTCCCTTCAGGTATTCAATGAAATCCGCAAGCGTCACCCCTTCCTCGCCGATGACCTTGGTCATCTGGGCTACTTCGTGGCTCTTGCGCAGCACGGCGTGACCACGCTGGACGCACTGCGGTTCAATAAAGCTTGTGTATTTACTCCAGCTTATCAGCGGGTCGATAGCCGGATACTTGCGGGCATCAGAACGCTCACGGGATAAACCGTGAAAGGCGCCGACCACTTTTAAAGTGGCCTGCGTCACCGGCTCTTCAAAATTTCCTCCGGCCGGTGAGACTGCGCCGCCGATGGTAATCGAGCCGACGTGGCCGTCTAACAGTCTCACCATGCCTGCCCGTTCATAGAAGGCGGCAATGCGTGATTCAAGGTAGGCGGGAAACGCTTCTTCTCCGGGTATTTCTTCAAGCCTGCCGGACATCTCCCGCATTGCCTGGGCCCAGCGGGAAGTCGAATCAGCCAGGAGCAAAACATGCAAACCCATCTGGCGGTAATACTCGGCTATGGTCACTGCGGTATACACGCTCGATTCCCGGGCTGCTACCGGCATAGAACTGGTATTACAGATGATGACGGTCCGTTCGCTTAACGGCCTACCCGTGCGGGGGTCAATAATTTCCGGAAAGGTCTTCAGCGTCTCGACCACCTCGCCGGCCCGCTCTCCGCAGGCAGCGATAATGACAATATCAGCCTCGGCATGGCGGCTGGTTAACTGCTGAAGCACGGTTTTGCCGGCGCCAAAGGGCCCGGGAACGCAGTAGGTGCCGCCCTTGGCCACGGGAAAAAGTGAGTCGATAAGGCGCATCTTGGTGACTAGGGGCTCAACCGGTTTTAATTTCTCGGCATAGGCGGTTATCGGTATCTTCACCGGCCAGGTTTGCTTAAGAAATGTCTGGTGTTGCCTGCCATCCTGGTCCTTTAAGGTCGAGAGGGGCTGCTTTAAATTGTACAGGCCCTTCGGGGCTATAGTCAAAAGCTCTTGTATTCCCTGGAGATGAAACGGCACCATGATAAAGTGTTTAAAAATATTTTCTTGCACAAAGCCGAGCTTATCCCCGGCTCGCAGCTGCGCGCCTTTTTGAGCCAGCGGCGTAAACTCCCACTGCTTTTCTGAAGGGAGCGCTTCACGGTAGACTCCGCGCTTTAAAAAAAATCCGCATTGCTTCGCCAACTCAGGCAAAGGGTTCTGCAAGCCGTCAAAAATTTCTCCCAAAAGGCCCGGACCCAATTCTGCCGAGAGTAGCTCGCCGCTGAACTCTACCGCTTCGCCCATGGTTAAACCGGTGGTATTCTCATATACCTGCATTTCAGCCCGGTTGTTTCTCACCCGGATGACTTCAGCTTTCAGGCGCTCCTGGCCGTGGATAACATAGGCGACTTCGTTCTGAATCACAAAGCTCTCGGTCTGGGCCGTGACCATATTGGCGTTTACTTTAATGACTGTACCGGTTCTTTTCTCTGGCATGGGTATTAAGGATTAAGCTTCTCGAGCGCCGGTTTAATTTTCTCCAGCGCCGTTTCCATGAGCTGGTGCTTGTCGGCCCCGCGTATTCTTTC
>CAYNSZ010000001.1:35875-38807 GCA_964400075.1 uncultured Planctomycetia bacterium | reverse complement strand
AAACCTCATTTCGTCATTCTTAATTTCCGCGTAACCAGAGATAAATATAGCGCACATAAAAACAATAGAGGCCCAGGCTAATAGGTTTGTTCTTGTGTTCACGATATTCCTTATGCTGGATTAAGTATTGTCTCCGGATTTCCGGATTTTCCCCGGATTTGCGCTATCCCATTATTTATTCGCTACACATACCCTCATTTTTTGTGATGGTAAGCGCGTAACCAACGTCGTTACAATCCCAATGCTGTCCCTCAGGTAAATCTTCCCAGAAGTATACATTTTCTCCTGTATGTGGAGTACAGCTCTCGTCACTGAATAAATGCTGCGCACCGTCGATATTTTCAGCAGGGTCATCATACCAATAATAATTTGCTTCGGCGCCGGCACTTAATATTTGAACTTTTATATAATTTCCCAAGCCAGTAATATCCTGATTAATTGTTGTTTCGATTCTAGGCTCATCCTCAAGATTATATGCGCTAAAATAAACGACGCGATGAATCCCAGAACCATCCCTATACCAACCCCCTACTTCTTCGAACAACGAATCATTCTCACCAAATAGGTATTCATAGACAATTGTGTAAGATACATATTTTTTAATGGCTTTAACTGTTCCCGAAGGTAAACTAATTCTCATTTTTGTAGCTGACTGGTCACTAACATCCACAAGCTCAATGCCATAGATAGCCCCATCTTTGTAAATCTTAAGTGGCGAGGTGGAGACTGTCTCAGGCCTGACCGCAATGGGAACGTTCTCTCCATCAACACGTAAACAAAATCCTATATCTTGGTCCTGAGCCAATACGGTAGGTACAGTACATACGACGAGAAACGCCACCAAGACGACTCTGTCTATTCTCAGGCGAACTCTTTTGTTCAATCGGTTCATTGCCACGCTAATTATTTTTAGTCTATAAGCCATATTTCTCCTTCCTTAGGGCTTGGCGGATTCGCCGCTCTATGCTCGATCACGAATCTCTCAACAGACATGACACCGTTGAAATAAGACTCATCAGATCTGAAAGAAAGCGTCGGAAGATTTGTGCCATCCCTTCCTGCTACTGCCATGTATGTTGCTGAGCTCGCTCCATCTGAAGAAAAACCTTCTAAGTTAATGCCATTATCACCGGAGCTAGTGGAAATACGTAATTGACCGCCGCCGTCTCCCTCAAGACCTAATTTAATCGAAGTTCCAGAAACATCTAAGGTAGCCACTGGCGTTGTTGTCCCAATCCCTAAATCTCCAGCCACCCAGACATCGCCTTCCTGGCCAGCAAAATCCGGATTGGGCCCATCATTGGCATCGATGCCGCCATTACTATTAGTATCTCCCAAGGTGTTTGTCACCATCCGCTGATACACCCCGAATGGCGCGGGGTAGTAGGTGGTAAGGGTGATGGCTTCCTGGGCAAAAATAGGCAGGGAAATGATGCAGCAGATGACACAAAGGAATGAGAACGCTGTTTTCATGGTCTCCTCCTGGTTATTTTAAGGCTGTTATTTATACCATCTAATTCCGCGGGAGTTCCCCACCTGTAAGGGTGGAACAATTCATTTTACCACGCAGAAAGGAAAAATGTCGACAAAAGATGCGGTTTGGGAATGAAAACTGCAGAAGTGCCTTTTATCATTGCTGATTTTTGGTTTCAGGTTAGGGGTTTGCGGTTGAAATCGGTTCCGAAAACCCCACCGTAAACTGGGAACCCTTAATCGCATAGGGGCTACTACCAAGGCACACAGACAGGAGTTGATTATTTCAAAAATTTCAGCACTATTTTATTGTGCAGGGCAGGATATGCGAGGAGGTAATAATAAATTCTCAGGAGAGTTTTTTTGGGAACGGTTCTGTTTTGATGACGATAAAAGCCCCAGATATAGGCCACCCTATTTTTTTTATTATACAGCTATTCCTGAACGCCCCAAAGATGATTTCCATCGAAAAAACTGTGTTAAAAAACTGTGTTAAAAAACTTGCCATTTTCTGTATAATCCCTATAATAGCAAGGCATGAAAACTCCTGTGAAATATAGGAAAAACCCGGAAAGAAACATTTTCCTGGAAATCGAATACCTGGGCGCTAACTTCTTCGGCTTTCAGGTTCAGGAAAAAAAGCATCCAGCCCAGCGTACGGTCCAGGGGGTATTGGAGAAGGTGCTCCATCAGCTTTTTCAAAAAAAAATCAGGGTTATCTATGCCGGAAGAACTGACCGGGGCGTGCATGCTCTTGGCCAGGTAGTAAATTTTACCGTCAGTAAAGCCGTGCCCTTACCGAGCATCAAGCAGGCGTTGAACGGTCTGCTCCCTCATGATATCCGTGTCAAAACAATAGAGGAGAAGCCCCTTGATTTTCACGCCCGCTTCTCAGCCAAGTCAAAGCAGTACCGCTATATCATCTATCAGGCGAGGCAGGAATCGGTTTTCCACCACGGCTTTTCCTGGTATGTGCCTGGGAAACTGGATATGGCACGCATGAAAAGAGCAGCGGCTCAAATCACCGGCAAACGGGATTTTTCGGTTTTCGCCAAGCAGCCAGCCACTTATGAAAGCTGCGTGCGCCGCTTGATGGAGGTATCAATAAAAAAAAGCGGCAGCCTCATTCTCATTGACCTTATTGCTGACGGTTTTTTGCGAAGCATGGCCAGGAATATCGTGTCTTTTTTAGTCAGAATCGGCCAGGCAAAGATACCCTTGCGCGATGTTTCCGCGATACTGCGCAAACGGATTAGCTACATGAACCATCCTGCGCCCGGCCGCGGCCTGTATTTATGTAAGATACACTATACATAAGAGTCCTGGTCTTCAATAGAGAAAAGTCAGACCGAGGGTAGATTTTTTGCCAGGAGATGATATAATTTTTTAATAAGCCTAGAGAGGTATTATGATCAATCTTCGCAACTACCGTATCCAGAAGGCCGTGAGTATTGTTCTG
>CAYNSZ010000001.1:27618-35865 GCA_964400075.1 uncultured Planctomycetia bacterium | reverse complement strand
CCTATCAGCGACCGGCTGCCAGAGTTGGCGGAAAAAGTTCATCCGCAAGAAAAAACACACCGAAGAAAGCCCTGTCTACGTTGATTTTAAAGACTATCCTACCAAGCCCACCCGGGATGCCTACGTAGACTATTTTATTTTTACCCGCGGCTGGCTTGACGAGCTTATCGGTGCCTTAGAGCAGAACGACAGCGCTAAGCGCAAAATCAGGTCTATCAACGAGGCGATAATGAACGTTGAGCAGATAATCGCTTTTTTCAGCCGTGAGGGCAAGGACGCGATTTACCCCCTGTATGAAGAGATGCTGCAGCTGCGCAAGGAAATCGAAGCTCAGCCCAATATGAGCCAGTTAAAGACCAATTCCCTTATGCGTAAAACCGAAAACCTGAAAAGGAGGTTTGAAAAAGAGTTTAACTGGACGGACGCGGAAAAATGGATGAATTGACTTTAAAAGTTTTTATCGTGGGCAGCCTTGCCAATAACTGTTATCTTATCTATAGCCGGAAATCAAAAAATGCCTGCCTCATTGATTGTACTGCTCCGACCAGCCGGGTCCGAGCCTTTATCAAGAGCCATGAACTTAAACTCTCGTTTATCTGGCTTACCCATGCGCATTTTGACCATATCACCGGTTTAAACGACTTCACCGCGCCGTTTTACCTGCATAAAGACGATGCCCCTTTTTTAGCTGATGCCGATTTGAACGGCTCGGCCTTCTTCAATGAGGAGGTTGCTTCAAGCCGTAAACCCCTGTTGTATCATGAGGCTGGCGCGCTCTCATTTGAGGCAAGACCCTTGACCGTTATCCATACACCCGGTCATACCCCGGGCTCGGTGTGTTTGCTCCTGGACAACTGGCTTTTCAGCGGCGACACTCTTTTTTACCGTTCCGTGGGAAGGACAGACGTCCCCGGAGGATCCCAGGAAGCGCTTTTCGATTCGATTAAGTCTAAGCTGCTCATTTTGTCTCCAGGGGTACAGGTATATCCGGGCCACGGGCCAGAGACAACCATTGGCGAAGAAAAGGCCTCCAATCCTTTTCTCGCCTCAGCCCGGCTCTAGATCAGGCTTTATCAGGCAGGCATCATGTCTGACTTTGCTTTATCGTTAACCGTTTACCGCTAACCGTTAACTGAAAAGATTCAACGGTAAACGGTACACGGTTAACGGTAATCGAAAAGTAGTTTCGATATTCGGATTTTAGCCCAGTCAGGTGATTCAATACCCATGCAGGTCTATATCGAAACGTTCATGGACTATCTGAAGGTCGAAAAGGGCTTATCAGCCAATACCCTGGTTTCCTATAGCCATGATCTTAGCCGGTATACCGCTCAGCTTAAATCTCTGGGCATCACCGACCCTAAGAAAATAACCCGTCAGCATATCACTGATTTCTTATTTTCACAGCGCAAGGGCCTTCAGGCCGTGAGTATTTCCCGCATGCTTTCCACCATCAAAAATTTTCACCGTTTTCTGATGCGGGAAAAAATAACCGTTTCGGATTGTTCCAACCTCATCGACACTCCTAAAATCGATAAAAAGATCCCAAACTTCTTGTCGTTTGAAGAGATTACCAGGGTCTTAAAAGTTCCCAACCTCAGGAAAGTCCAGGGTCTGCGCGACCGGACCATGCTTGAGCTCATGTATGCCAGCGGCCTGAGAGTTTCCGAGTTGACCGGCCTGAATACTTCGGATATCAACCTGGACGTGGGCTTTATCAAATGCAAAGGCAAGGGTTCTAAAGAAAGGATCGTTCCGCTGGGAGCTGTGGCCCAGGAATTTTTGGTGAAGTACAGCGCCCAGGCCCGGCTGAAATTGCTGGGAAAGCGCCAGTCCCCGTTTCTCTTTCTCGGCCAGGGCGGTAAAAAGTTAAGCCGCCAAAGCGTGTTTAAAATGATAAAAAGTGTGGTGCGTAAAACCGGCATAAAAAAGCAGGTAAGCCCGCATACCCTGCGGCATAGCTTTGCCACGCATCTGCTTGAGGGAGGAGCTGACCTGCGCAGTGTCCAGGCTATGCTCGGGCACGCCTCCATCACTACGACCCAGATTTATACGCACGTAAACCAGAGCCGTTTGAAAAAAATTCACAAGCAGTTCCACCCCCGAGCCTAATGGCAAATAGCAAATGGCGTATGGCAAATGGTGAAAACGTAAGGCAGGAGATGCCACACTACCATGGTTAACCGATTAAAAACTTTATCAAAAGAGTTTCAGAGCATCCTCAGGGAAACTTCTCGTATCGGGGCCGGTTTCGGGTATCCAGTTTATTTGGTCGGTGGAGTTGTGCGGGACCTCCTGCTGCGGCGGCCGGTGTATGATTTTGATATCGTGGTGGAGGGTGATGCTATTGGCCTTGCCCGGGAGCTTGCCGCTAAGCTCGGCGCAGCCTTCTGCCGGCATCACTCCTTCGGTACCGCGACGGTCACCATCGGCAGGCACAGAATCGATTTCGCGACTGCCCGTACTGAGCACTACACGCATTGGGGAGCTTTACCCCGGGTCAAACCCTCGACGCTTACCGAAGATTTGCGCCGCCGCGATTTTACGATTAACGCCTTGGCTATTAGTTTGAACAAAGACGACTGGGGTCGGATGCTCGAGTGCTCCCGCGGCCTTGATGATTTGGATAACGGCCTGCTACGGGTGCTTCACGATAAAAGCTTTCTGGAAGACCCCACGCGCATACTTCGGGCGATACGCTTTGAACAGCGTTTTTCTTTTAAACTTGAAGAAAATACTTTTAATCTCTTTACCGAGGCGTTCGGGCAGAACGCGCTGGGCTATGTCAGCCAGCACCGTTTGCGCGATGAACTGGTGCTTTTGCTGCGCGAGCCAGAGCCGCGCCGCGTTATTAGGAGGATTGACTCTCTGGTTGGTTTTTGCTTTCTTCACCCGGAGCTCGGCCTTACCAGGGAACACTACGCATTATTCAGCCGGATTGAAGCGGCAATCAGCCACTATCAGAAGAAGTATCGTAAGCATCGGCCGCAGCAAGCCTGGCTTATCTATCTGGCGGCAATACTGATGAAGCTTTCTGCCGGCCAGTTGACAAAACTGTTAAGCGATTACGCCTTCCGAAAAGGAGAGCGGTTAATCATCCAGTCAATCACGGCGGGCTTAGGCAAGGTGAAAGTGCTCACCAAGAACCTAAAACCGTATGCCGTGTACCGGTTGTTGAACGAGTATAGCTTTGAAGCTCTATTGTTTTTCTACGCTTACTATCCCCAGGTAAAAATCCGCAGGCAAATCGATTATTTTTTTTCGGAGCTTTCCGGAATCAGGTTAAGCGTGCGCGGCAAGGACCTTAAACAACTGAACCTTTCACCCGATAGCCTGTACGGGGAACTCCTCCGGCAGCTGCTCTGCGCTAAAATAAATAAAGGCCTGGGTACTAAGAAGAAAGAATTACAAGAGGCGAAGGCAATCTTTCACCGCCTCTCCCGCAGTTTTTGCCCGCGTTCGCAACTGGGGAGTAAAAACTGCGGGAGAGTCTGATGAAATGTTTGCCGTGGCTTTTAGGAAACTGTTGCGCCGAAAAGGCTTTTAGGCTATAATTTGCCTTCCTGCCCTGGTTTCAATTGGGGCGGGATCCGCAGGCTATGTTTATCGGTTATTTACGAATGGTTCTTTTCATCCCTCACAGCCGATCATTAAAAGACCGGCGCAGGGTGCTTGAAAGCATAACGCAGAGGATACGGAACAATTTCAATATTTCGGTCAGCCAGAAACCGTCGGAAACCTGGCAGCGATGTGAATTGTTCTGTGTGTGCGCCAATTATTCCAAGCAGTACGCGCTCCAAGCCATGGACCGGCTCGAAGATTTCATGCGCCTTCATAACGATATCCAGATGAGCGAAGTCGAGAAGGGGGTCTATTGAGGAGTAAGGTTAATAAAAAGGTTACGAGAGGTTACTATACGAAAGGTTATGAAAGGTTACTATTGGTTAATAAGGGTTAATAAAGGTTAAGAATGGTTGCCGATACTGCTTTTTGGTAACCGTTAGTAACCGTTTTTAACCATTGGTAACCGTTCGTAACCTTTCTTATCCAGACACAGCTATGTCATTAAGAATAGAGAAAGTCAACCGGGAACTGCAAAAGCAGATTATGGACATCATCCAGAGAGAGGTTGATGACCCCGCCCTGGGATTCCTTTCGATAACCAGAGTGGATACCACCGCGGACTTACGTGAGAGCAAAGTATATTTCAGTCTGCTCGATGAGACTAAGAACGCCCAGGCCCGGCAGGTGCTTAACCGGATGAAAGGATTCATCCGGTCTATCCTCAGCAAGCGCATGGGTATGCGTCTGCTGCCGCAGTTATCGTTTTTTCCCGATGACTCCATACGCTACAGCGTGGACATTTATCAAAAAATAGAGGAGATAAAAGCTCTCGATGCACGCAAGAGAAGTCAAGAAGATAATCGAAAAGATCCGCAAGAGTAAGACCTTTCTCATCACCGCTCACATGAACCTTGAGGGTGATGCCCTGGGAGCGGAGCTGGCAGCGTACCAGCTCCTTAAGAAGCTCGGCAAGAAAGTCTTTATATGCAATCACGACTCGACTCCGGCTGTTTATTCTTTTCTGCCGTATAACAAGGTTATAAAAAAAGACATTGCCGTAAAACGTTTCGATGTCGCCCTGGTGCTTGACTGCTCGGATTCCTCCCGCACCGGAAGAGTCAAAGACATGCTGGGTAGGGCAGGCTGCATCATCAATATCGACCACCATATCAGCAACACCTTATTCGGTGATATCAACTGGATCGAGGCGTACTCCAGCTCCGCCTGCCAGATGCTCTATAGGTTATGCGAGAAGTTTAAAATAATGGACAAGAACATCGCGCTCTGCCTGTATACCGGTATTTTTACCGATACCGGCAATTTTACTTATACCAACGTTGATTCCGAAACCCATCGCATCGCTGCCCAGCTTATCAGCTACAATATCCACCCCTACCGGATTTATGAGGCCATACACAGCCTATGTTTGCCGGCGGATTTAGCCTTTATCGGCAGGATCATATCGTCTTTGAAATTTGATGCTCAACGCCGGACCTGCTGGGCGACTATCAAGAAGTGGCGTGATATTACCTATGATCTGACCGAGGTGATTTTCTCTATCATGCGCCTGCTCAAAGAGCCGGTGGTATTTGTGCTGTTTAAAAAAGTGGGCCGCAGCCACACCCGTGTTAACCTGCGTTCGCGACCCAGCGTCGATGTCAACCGTATCGCGAAATTCTTCGGCGGCGGCGGCCATAAACGGGCCAGCGGTACAACCATGGAAACCTCCCTTGCCATAACCGAGAAAAAGGTGATCTCTTTCATACGCCGCTTCACCAACGGCTCACGGCGTAGACGTTAAGTAGCGGCCCGGTGAAAACTCTTCGATGGCTAAAACCTTCTCAAAAAAAATCAACGGCGTTGTCTTCGTCAACAAACCCGGAGGTATAACTTCTCACGACGTCGTGGATATCGTCCGCCGCAAGCTCGGCACCCAGAGAGTCGGTCACGCCGGGACTCTGGATCCCATGGCGGAGGGGCTGTTGATCGTGTTGGTAGGTACCTATACAAAATTGTTTTCCAAGTTTGCTGATTTTGACAAAGAGTACACCGGCATTTTAAAATTAGGCGAGACTACTGCCACCGGCGACGCCCAGGGAGACATTATCAAGCGTTCCGAGTACGCCTCGGTTGAGCCCCGGGCGATCAGGGAGGCCTTCGCTTCGTTCATCGGCGCAATCGAGCAGGTCCCTCCCATGGTCAGCGCCCTCAGGGTGAAAGGTAAGCGCCTCTACAATTTAGCCCGGCGGGGGATTGTGGTTGAGCGTCTGCCGCGGCGGGTCACTATCCATGAACTTGAAGTAATCAGGATAGATCTCCCCTATGTTGAATTTTACGTGCGCTGTTCCAAGGGGACCTATATCCGTAAGCTTGCTGAGGATATCGGCGAAGCACTTGGCTGCGGCGCGCATATGGTAAAAATCCTTCGCCTCGGCATTGGCCCATTCCGGCTCGAGAAAGCCATCTCCCTAGACGCGTTTGGTGAAAAGGACCTGCAGGCCATCACTTTCTAATCCATGAGAGTTATTCATAAGATTCTGCCGCGCCGCCGGATTCCTTGCGTGGCGGCTATCGGTACTTTTGACGGGATACACCGCGGCCATGAATTCATTCTTGGCCTGGTCCGGCAGAAAGCAAGAAATTTAGGCGTGGCATCTCTGGTTATTACTTTCGATATCCTGCCCCAGCAATTTTTTAGTAAAGCACATTACCAAAACCGCTGGCCGAGCCGCAAACCTTTTCTCGGATATCTGACCGCTCCTGAAGAAAAGGCAGGTTACCTGCGCCGCTTGGGGCTTGATTTCCTCTGGCTGCTTGAAACTAACAAAAAACTTCTTGAGTTATCCGGCCGGGACTTTATCGCTTATATCCTGCGGTATTTCGACATGCGCCAGTTAGTTGTCGGAGATGATTTCCGGTTTGGCTACGCCGGACAGAGCGATATCAATTCCCTGCGCAGGCTTGCTTTGGACTTCGGATTCAGTCTGTCGGTGGTGAAAAAGAAAGTAGTGGAGGGCAGGATTATAAGCAGCTCAGCCATACGCGGCCTGATCCGGGCCGGCCGTCTTCCTGAGGCGGAAAAAATTCTGGGGAGGAATTTTTGTATCGCCGGCAGAGTAGCCAGCGGCAAGAAATTCGGCCACAGGCTGGGGTTTCCTACTGCGAATATTTACGCGCGCGATTACGTTGTGCCTCCTTCCGGTGTGTACGCGGCAGCGGTCGCCGTTGCCGGCATGGTGTATCCTGCCGCGGTGTTTATCAAAGCTGCGACCAAAGGGCAGTTCGCGCGTCCGGCGCTGGTGGAAGCGCACCTTATAAATTTTTCTAAAAATATTTTAAGAAAAAAAATAGCTATAATCTTTTATAAAAAGATACGCAATGCCCGGTGTTTTCATACCATTCCCGCATTGAGGCACGCTATCCAAAAAGACGTCTCCCGCATATCCTCTAAATATAGTATCCCACCCCGCCGCTATACACAACTTATTGTGTCATAGCAATTTATTTCCCAAAAGTGCTTGACAAAGAAGCGCTATAATTCTATTATTAATAGTGTGGAGTAAAATGGAGTAATGTGGAATGTGGTATGGCGAGTACGCCCACACTCTTGACGATAAAGACAGATTTATCCTTCCGGCCAAGTTCAGGGATAAGATCTCAACCCTTAAGAAAAAACGTTTTTATATTACCCGTGGCCTGGATGGTTGTCTTTCCCTGTACGCTGAAGATGAGTGGAGCAAGCTCGAAGAAAAACTTTCCGCCCTCTCGTTCACCAAGCAGCAATCGCGTTCTTTTAACCGACTACTATTCAGCGGCGCCACTGAAATCATAGTGGACTCACAGGGAAGGATAACCGTCCCCCCATATCTTAAGGAATTTGCGCAGATCAAGCGCGACATCGTCATCATCGGCGTGGTCAACCGTATCGAGGTCTGGGACAAAGATACCTGGAATAAATTTTATCAGGAGAATAGAAAACGGTTCGAAGAGATGGCAGAGAATCTCTTTGAGTCGTAAGGAAACCGTAGCCCTGATCGCAAGAGGGGTGAGAGCAAAAAGGGGGTGAACCGATGAGTACCGTAGGTACGAAGATTCGCGAAGAGCGCACGCGTCAGCCCCACGAAGAGCTGAACGACGTGCTCGGACTTTCCATGCTGAGCCTTTCCGGATTTCAGATTTACCACATCTGCGACAAGAAGTTGTTCCCTTATTTTTTGCTGAGTGAAAAGCGGTCGAAAAAGATCCAGGACGCGAAAGAGGAATAATGGCCACGGCAACCTTTCCGCCAAAAACCATGGTACAGGCCTATCACTATCCGGTCATGTATCGCCAGATCCTGGATGGCCTGCGGGTATCCACCTGTAAGGTGTTGATCGACTGTACCCTCGGTCTGGGGTCTCACGCCTCCAAGCTGATTGCCCAGATGCCCCCGGACAGCATCTATGTCGGAATGGATAAGGATGAAGAATCTCTGGCCATCGCACGGGAGCGTTTAAACGCCTACGGCAATCTTAAGCTCGTTCACGCTGATTTTTCCACGCTTGATGCGGTGGTCGCCGGGCTGGGGATACCGGCGGCCGATGCCATCCTTTTTGATTTAGGCGTATCCACCTACCAGCTCAACGCAGCGGAACGGGGATTTAGCTTTTTGCGGGAAGGCCCGCTGGATATGCGCATGGATAA
>CAYNSZ010000001.1:0-27608 GCA_964400075.1 uncultured Planctomycetia bacterium | reverse complement strand
GGCGTCCGGCGCCACGCCGGAGAGTTGGATAAGAATGCTTGTGTCTCAGCATACGATCTGGTAAATAATTTGAGCGAAGAGGAGCTGGCCACGATTTTCAAAAAATTCGGCGAGGAACGCTACTATCGCCGGATAGCGCACCGGCTGGTTGAGACCAGAAGAAACGAACTTATCGCCACCACCAGCCAGCTTGCCGAGGTTATCGCCGGCGTGGTCGGTCATAAATACCGTCCCTACGCCATTCATCCCGCGACCCGCGCTTTTCAGGCGCTGCGCATCGCGGTCAACCGGGAACTGGCGGCGCTTGAGTCAGGCCTTGAGAAAGCCCTGAAGCTGCTTGCTCCGGGAGGGCGTATTGCGGTTATATCGTTCCATTCCCTGGAAGACCGGATTGTAAAGTTTTGCTTTCGCGCCCACGCCTGCAGGAATTCCCTGAAGCTTATCACCAAAAAGCCTCTGGTTCCCAATGAAGATGAGGTGAGGGAGAACCCGGCCTCCCGTTCAGCAAAGGTGCGTATCGCTGAGAAAGTAAAGTGAGATGAAAAAAATAACCCCGTTGCTACTGCTGGTTCTGATTTTTTCCGCAAGCCTCTGCTATCTCCACCAGAAAATTCAGATATTCGTTGAAGCGTACCGGTTAAGCACTAACTACACCCGCTACAATGAACTTGTTGCGAAAAGGGACTACTTATTGTATAATCTTAACAAACATCTGACCCTTGAGAAAATCAACCAGTGGGCGCAGAACCAGAATTACCAGGTGGTGACGCCCGACATGGTTTTGGCTGTGCGCATCACTAAGGAACAGCCGGCCGCAAGCAACCGGTTCGCCGCATTGCTTAACCGTTTCCTGGGGGCTTCAACTTCTTCCGCAACGGCGCTGGCCGGCGAAAAACAATAAGTGCTTCCAACTCGGCAAGGGACCGTACCGATAGCGATTCAGCGCTCATCCGGCGCCGTCCCTGCCAGATACGTACCCGCGTAACTTAAAATCTGTTGCCAAAAGTGCATACCAAATATCGCCACCGCACACGTCTTGTCTATTTGCTGTTCCTCTCTCTTTTTCTCCTGGTAACCGCTAAAATCGTATATCTTCAGGCCTTTCGCAGGACGTTTTTTGAGCATCTTGCCCAGAAGCAATACTACCGGCTTCTTCCTATCGAAGGCGGCCGGGGCGCTATTATTGACCGTCGCGGTAGGACCCTGGCGACGGGCATGTCCTGTTTTTCAGTCTTTGCCGACCCCTTGCATGTCAGGGATAAGAAGGAGACTGCGAAGCTTTTGGCTTCTCAGCTGGGCGTTTCCGAAAAAGTGCTGCTTGAGCGGTTTAACCGAAAAAAGCGTTTTGTCTGGGTAAAGAGAAAGATTTCCTGGGAAGAACGGGAGCGGATAAAAAGCTTGGATCTCCCCGGAATAGATTTTTTTAGAGAAGAGAAGCGTATATACCCGGAGGAGGAGCTTGCGGCTTCTGCGATGGGCATGGTGGGTATCGACAACATGGGACTTGAAGGCATTGAGCTGTCTTACAATGACTTCCTGAGGGGTAAAGACGGCCTGGTAAGGATTTTGCAAGACTCTTCCTCCCGCGACATACTGCTTTTTCATCAGATCCTGACCCCCCAGAAAGGCGCGGATGTCGTGCTCACCATCGATTCCCAGATCCAGTACTGGTCGGAAACGTATCTTAAAGATACAATCAAAACCTGGGATGCTTCTGCCGGTAGCGTGGTAGTAATGGATGCCTCAAGCGGGGAAATCCTTGCCTTAGCGAATTATCCCGGATTCAACCCGAATCAGATGGAGACAGTAACCGCTGAGACAGTGCGCAACCGTGCCGTTACCGATATGTTCGAACCAGGTTCAGTGTTTAAAGTGGTAGCGCTTTTAGCGGCGGTTCACGAAGGTACCTATGCTGATACAGACACTATTTTTTGTGAAAACGGGAAATATAAGATCCCCGGAAGCACCTTGCACGACTGGAAGCCGTACGGCTCGCTCAGCTTCAAGGAAGTTTTCATGAAGTCGAGCAATATCGGCGTTTCCAAAATCGTCGCGAAGCTGGGAGCTAAGGCTTATTTTTCCTTTATTGAAAGACTTGAGCTCGGAAAAAAGACCGGCATCGATTTACCGGCAGAGGTCTCCGGAAGCGTTAAGCCGCTTAAGCAATGGTCAAAAACCTCACCCTATATTGTCCCCATTGGTCAGGAAATCGGAGTGAACCTTCTGCAGCTGGTGCGCACATTTGCTTGCATTGCCAATGACGGTTACCTGGTTCGTCCTTATGTCATAAAAGATATCTGTTCACGTAACTACTGCCGGCAGACCCAGCCTGAGCGAAAACGGATTTTTTCAACCGCGGTGACTGAGCGGGTCAAGCGAATCCTGGTCCAGGCCGTCGCGGAAGGCACCGGCAGGGGTGCTGCCGTGGAGGGGGTGGCGGTCGGCGGCAAGACCGGTACCGCCCAGAAGTTTGACCCGCAGCTCGGTAGGTACTCCCCGAACCGCTACCGCGCCACCTTTGTCGGCTTTACCGCGGATTACCAGCCGCCGCTGGTCATTGGTATTACTATCGATGAACCCCGTAAATCACATTTTGGCGGAGTAGTCGCGGCTCCGCTGTTTCGGGCGATTGCCGAGAAGACAATACCGTATTTGGCCTCCCAGAAGGAACTGGTTAGACAATGAAGCTTGCCAAACTCCTACCGGGCATTATGCTCGCTCAGCATCTCCAGGGGCTCGACGTCCGCGGTATCAGCGACGATTCCCGCGAGGTACGCTCCGGAGACCTTTTTTTTATCATGCCCGGGAAAACCTTTGATATATTTTCGGTTTTGGGAGCAGTTGAACGGTTCGCATGCGCCTTTGTCGTGGATGAACAGGATGCAGCACAGGCCGGCCAGATTATCAGGACAAAACCGCTCATCATCACTCGAAACCTCAGGGAGCGATTTATCCAGACAACCGGAACTTTTTACCCGCGCAGCCACACCTTAAAAGTCATCGGTATAACCGGCACCAATGGTAAAACTACCACCGCCTTTTGTCTCTACCAGCTGTTTATGGCTATGGCTAAGCCTGTTTCACTTCTGGGTACGGTGCAGTGGCGCATCGGTTCTTCGTGTTTGCGCCCCACCCACACCACCCCGGACTTTCTGACCCTGCAGAAACTCATTAGTAAAGCCGGCGCTGAGGGTGACAGGTTTATGATTATGGAAGTCTCATCCCACGCCTTAGACCAGAACCGCATTCAAGGCATAGATTTCAGCCGTTGCGTTTTCACCAATTTAACCAGAGACCATCTCGATTATCACAAGACCATGCGTAGTTATTTTAAAGCAAAGCAGCGGTTCTTTTTGGATAATCAGAAGGCGGTATCTATCGTTAATATCGATGATAGCTATGGGAGAAAAATTTACCGGGGGCTCAAGCATAAACTTTCCTATGGAGTCGCCCCTGAGGCGGATTACCGTATCAGTAATGTTTGTTTGACCGGCCGTGGCTCCCGGTTCTGCTTACAGGCCGGCGGCAGGTCCTACGCGGTTTCGGTTTCGCTCCTGGGGTTGCATAATGTCTATAATGCGGTCGCGGCGCTTGCCACTGCCGATTCTCTTTCTCTGCCGTTAGCGCGGGCTGTAGCGCTATCTGCCAAGCTACGCGCGGTTGACGGACGCCTGAATCAGGTTCACAGAGATATTTTTGTCGATTACGCTCATACTCCTGATGCTTTGGCGAAGGCACTGAGCACCTTAAAAAGTATCGGCTATAAGCGTGCCATCTGTGTGTTTGGCTGCGGCGGGGACCGGGATAAAGGCAAACGCCCTGCCATGGGTAGCATTGCCAGCAGGCTCGCCGATAACACGATTATTACCAGCGATAATCCCCGGAGCGAAAACCCCGGGGATATCTGCCGCCAGATTGCCCGTGGTTTTTCCCGCAGGAATTTTGGTATCGTCGAAGACCGCAGGAGCGCTCTTCGCCGGGCAATGCAACTTTTACGTAAATATTATGGCGGCCGTCGGCAGGGAGAGGATCGTTCTTGTTGTCTGTTGGTGGCAGGTAAAGGTCATGAAGATTACCAGATTATCGGCAATCGGCGCCTGGCTTTTAAAGACAGCCGGGTTATAAAAGAACTAGCCCAGGAATTATGGAAATAACTGACCATACCCTTCTTGCGCGGATCGTCAAGCCTTACCAGATGCGCGGCCTGTATCACTTTAGGCCGGTTTCAAGTTTCTCTATCGATTCCCGCAGCCTTACTCCTGGCCAGGGGTTTATCGCCATCAAAGGAAAATTTCACGACGGCCATGACTATATCGTGGAGGCGGTAGCCAAGGGAGCTTCGCTTATTATTTCGCAGCGCTCGCCAAACGCGAACCAAGGCGGGGCCGCCGCGATAGCGCGCCTGCCGTATTATCTGGTGGATGATACCTACCGGGCCCTGGGTGAACTGTGCCATTTTATCCGCAGGTCGAAGAAGCTCTTTGTGGTTGGGATCACCGGTTCAGTGGGCAAGACCACGACTAAAGAAATGCTCGTTTTTTTGCTGAACGCGCGCCAGGCGCCCGCGAGCAATCAGGGCACTGAGAATAATTTTCTCGGTCTGGCCAAGACCATACTTGCGGTTAAGGACCAGAAAAGCATGGTAGTGGAATTAGGCGCTAATCACCCCGGCGAGATACAGTCATTAGCGGATGTCTGCCAACCAGACCTTGGCATTATTACCTATATTAAACCCGTGCACCTCGAAGGTTTAAAAAGTCTCAGAGAAATATACCAAGAGAAGATTTCTCTGTTCGCGGCACATCCCCGGATGAAGGCAGTGCTGAATCGCGATGACCCTTATCTTTGCCGGACAAGGCTGGCCCGGAAAATTTACTGGTACGGCAAGTCAAAAACCTGCGACCTCTGGGCGTCTGTTTTGAAACGGCAGGACGGCTTGACCTTCTTTCGCCTCCAGGGCAAGCACCTGCTTAGCCTGCCGACGTATCGCGAGTATTTTATCAGCAACGCCTTAGCCGCGATTCTTACCGCACATCTTCTGGGCTTTTCAATAGAAGAGTCAGCTGAGCGGATGAGCCGATTCGATAATTATCTTTCGATGCGCATGGAGATGCAGCGGCGCAAGGGCCTGCTCGTGGTCAATGACGCTTATAATGCCAATCCCTATGCCTGCGTTCAAGCCCTCCGGGCTTTGCGGACATACCCGGGTAGAAAGATCGCGGTACTGGCAGACATGCTTGAATTGGGCCCTAAAAGCGCTTTGTATCATAAGATGCTTGCCCCGGAGCTCATCAAGAACCGCTTTGACTGCTGTCTTACCTTTGGCCGGGACAGCGCCTATTTGCAGGAGCAGTTGCGGAGCCTCGGTTTTCGGCAGGCCTTTCATCTGTCTTCCTACCGCGCCATCGCCCGCTTCATCAAACTTCGCAGCCGGCAAAGGGGCAATCGCGCCGATGCGTGCTTAGTTTTCTTAAAAGGCTCCCGGAAGATGGGATTGGAAAAAGTGCTCGAGTATTTATAGGACTTAAATCATGATTTATCATTTACTCTATCCGCTCATCAAGTATTTTTTTGTGTTCAATGTCACCCGCTATATTACCTTCCGGGCCGGATGTGCCTTTGTGACCTCTTTCATTTTGGTCATGGCTTTCTGGAAGTTTACCATGCAGCGGCTGAAGCGTTTGAAAATCATCGAAAAAATAGATATGTACGGGCATGTCCACCTTGAATCGTTGCACAATACAAAGCGCGGCACTCCGACCATGGGGGGCCTGCTTATCATCTTTGCCATACTTTCGGCAACGCTTCTGTGGGCCCGCTGGGATAATCCTTTCATCTGGCTGATGATATTGGTAATGCTTTTCCTGGGAGCCCTTGGCTTGTGCGATGACCTTGCCAAGACCAGGAAAGGCAAAGGCTTAGGCCGCATGGAAAAATTAGCCTGGCAGGTAATCATAGGCTTGGTTCTGGGGATTAGCCTTATACTCATTAAGTATTCTCATACCACCTGGACATTCCCTTTCTTTAAAAAGATCATGGTCGACCTGGGCTGTTTCTACGTTTTTTGGTTCGCGTTCATGATCATCGCTTCATCCAACGCCGTGAATTTTACCGACGGCCTTGACGGCCTGGCAATCGGAGCCCTCATGATCAACTTTTTACGTTTTGGCCTGCTCAGTTATCTCATCGGCAATGTCAATTTCTCAGGCTATCTGTTCATCCCGTATATCGAAGGCGCCGGCGAGCTCACCGTATTCTGTCTTGCGGCAGTGGGGGCGTCGCTTGCGTTTCTATGGTTCAATGCTTATCCGGCGCAAGTTTTTATGGGTGACGTGGGAGCACTGGCTCTGGGAGGGGTGATCGGAGCGGTTGCCCTGGCGATTAAACAGGAGTTTCTCCTGTTTATCAGCGGAGGGCTTTTTGTCGCCGAAGCGGTGAGCGTGATCCTGCAGATCGCTTCGGTCAGGCTCCGGGGCAAGAGGATTTTTAAAGCGGCCCCCCTGCACCATCATCTTCAGTTGTTAGGGTGGCAGGAGCCGAAAATCATTATCCGGCTCTGGGTAGTTTCTATTATCTGTGCCGTGGCGGCGCTCTTGACCTTGAAGCTGCGCTGACCCAAGACCAGCCGCACGAAAGGCTAATACGATGAATATCGATGCGATCAAGAATGTGGGGGTCGTCGGATGGGGCAGGAGCGGGGTGAGCCTGTGTGAGCTGCTGCTTAAGCTGAAGAAGAAGGTATTGGTGACCGAAGCCAAAGAGAGCAGTCAGTTTGACGCCGGACAGATTAACCGTTACCGGGAATCCGGAGTTGTTTTTGAGTTCGGCGGCCATAGCGAGCGGTTTATAAAACAAGCTGAGCTTCTCGTCTTAAGCCCCGGCGTTAACCACCGCCGTTTGAATTTTATCGCGGCCGCTCAGAGTTCAGGTAACCCCTGCGCCCAAAGCGCAGGGGCTACCTGCGTCCAAAGCACAGGGGTTACCTGCGTCGGCGAAGTTGAGTTCGCCTTCTGGCTCACTCAGGCCAAGGTCATCGCTATTACCGGCACCAACGGAAAAACCACCACGACCTATCTTGCCCATCAGGTGCTCAGCCAGAAAAGAAAACGGGTCCACTTGGGAGGCAATATCGGCACTCCCTTTTCATCATTCGTTCTCGATACCAGGAAAAATGATCTGGTAGTTCTTGAGTTGAGTTCTTTTCAGCTTGAGACTATTGTCGAGTTCTCACCCTACGTCGCTTGTCTCTTGAACATCGAGCCTGACCACATGGACCGTTACCTTGATTTAGGGGATTATCTTCAGGCAAAAATGAATATTTTCAGAAACCAGACTGAAAGTGACTGGGCAATCATTAACCGGAATATTGATTTTCGGCCCACCATCGAAAGCCCCATCCGTTCGCAGCGTCTCTATTTTTCTGACGAGTTTGCCAATGAGAACCTTTCCTGCGTTTACCGGATTGCTTCGGTGTTCCGGATGGCCAAGGCAGACTGCATGCGTATTTTTTCTGAGTTCAAAGGCCTGCCGCACCGGCTCCAGCTGGTAAGAAATTTAAACGGCGTAACCTTCATCAATGATTCCAAAGCCACCAATCCTTCATCAACCATATGGGCCCTGAAAAACGCGACCACGCCGGTGATTTTGCTTGCCGGAGGCAGGGATAAGGGTTTGAATTTTTCTCAAGTTGTCCCTTTCTTACGAAGGGTGAAGAAGGTGAATTTGATCGGAGAGGCATCCTCGAAAATCAGGGACGCCTTCGCCGGTCGGATCCCATCGGAGTTTTTCGCGACCTTTGAGGAAGCGGTCAAGGCATCGTACCGGGAGGCTGAATCCGGAGACACAGTCCTACTTTCTCCGATGTGCGCCAGTTTCGACATGTTTTCTAATTACGAAGAACGGGGGGCGGTGTTTACGAACATCGTCAACAGCCTGTAGCATGCTTTTGGCTAAAGCCGGTATATGGATACTAAAACCAACAAGGTAACATTTCGTAAAGACAGGCATATGCTCCTGGTCGCCTTTATCGGCCTGACTTTATTCGGACTATTGATGGTCTATGAGGCATCAAGCATGTACGCCTACCAGACTGTTTCTGACGCGGCTTATTTTTTCAAACGTCAGCTGGTTTTTTTTGGCATTGGCCTCCTCTTGTTTGCTCTCATCCTGCTCGTCGATCTTGATTTCCTCAAGCGCCACAACAAGGCGATCCTGCTTTTGACCCTGCTTTTTTTGTTGCTGGTGGTGATTATCGGTAAACGCGCCGGCGGAGCCCGGCGCTGGTTCTCGATAGCCGGGGTAAGCATCCAGCCTTCGGAGCTGTTAAAGATCTCATTCCTGCTGTATTGCGCCGATTACTGCCGCAGGAAAAAAACACGGCTGAAGGATATCGGCAGCGGTCTTATCCCCTTGGGGCTGGTGCTGGGGATCGTCTGCGTGCTGGTGGTTATCCAGCCGGATTTAGGGACCGCTGTTTTTTGGGTCATATGGACAATAATTTTTCTCTACTTATTCCAGGGACGCTTCCGGCATTTAACGGCGGTTGTCCTCTGCTGCGGGGCAGCAGCGCTTATCTTGGTTCACGTATACCCCTATCGCATGCGGCGCATCACTTCATATCTTGATCCTTTTGCTGACCCCCGGGGCGCGGGGTATCAGCTGATACAGTCGCAGATCGCCTATGGTGCCGGCGGCGCGTGGGGGGAAGGTTTCGGTGAAAGCCGCCAGAAACTGTTTTTTCTTCCCGCGGCACATACTGATTTTCTCTATTCGATTATCGCCGAAGAATTCGGGCTCTGGGGTTCTCTGGGGCTTTTGGGGCTCTTTTTTATTTTATTCCATAAGATGTTTTCCATCGCCCGGCGCGCGTTAGATGAATTCAGGGCGGGAATTTTGTGGGGTATTCTCCTTATTTTTTTCTTGGAAGTGCTCATTAATATCGGAGTAAGCTGCGGTTTATTCCCCACGAAAGGGCTGCCGTTGCCGTTTTTAAGTTACGGCGGCAGCAGCCTTCTGGTCCACTATATGCTGCTGGGCCTTTTTTTTAACGCTTCAAAAGCCGAAGAACAATTGAATGAGCCGCGCCTTACCCCGGAGTCCAAGGTCCAACGTCGGTAGGCAGGTCTGTCTGCCGTGCATTCAGTATTTCGGTAACGGTTAAGGTTACGATGCCCGTATCGGTTTTCGGTTACGGCTATCGGCTTGATCGAAATTATTTTATCGGACGTGACCGTTAAACGTTACCGAAACGGGCTTCGTTACCGTAGCCGATAGACGATACCGTAATTGCGAAGTAGGTTAAGCCCATGAACATCTTGCTTGCCTGTGAACGAAGCGCCGGGCATGTGTTCCCGGCGCTTTCCATTGCCAGCGCCTTGGCCGGGAACATCCCTCGGAAAGAAGAGCCCGAGGCCCCCGCAAGGTATCTCTTTATCACTGCTCCGGATTTTAATAAATATCTTGAGGATAAAACCATACGCATTGTCGGCAGGCCGTTTTTGTTTCGCAATATTCTGCTCGAGGGGGTATGGCGGTTCTTTGAAGCGCTCTATCTCATCATTAAGCTTAAGCCAGGCAAGGTCATCGGCTTTGGCGGCAGAGACAGCTTTTTCATCGTGCTGTTGAGCTGCCTGTTTCGCATTGAAACGGTTATTTATGAGCCGAACATTTCGTTCGGCAAGGCCAATCGGGTTCTCTCCCGTTTTGTCAGGCAGACCTGGCGGGGATTAGGCGATATCCCCGGGAGCTCCAAAGAACGCTCGATCGGCATACCCTTGAGAAAAAATATAGTGCGGGTGGATGCCTCGCAAGCCTGCCAACGGCTCGGGCTCGGCCAAGCTCCGGTGATCCTCTGTTTCGGAGGAAGCCAGGGTTCGGCATTCATCAATAAAATTTTTCTTGAGTTCATCCGGCAGGCCAAGCAAGACGGTCTCCCGCTTCGCGTGCCGTTTGAGGTCATTCATCTCACCGGTCCTTTAGAATACTTCCAAATTCAACAATTTTATACTACAATAGGCATAAAGGCATTTGTCAGGGATTTCTATTACGACATGCAGTTTGTGTATAGTGCCGCTCATCTTGCCATCTGCCGGGCAGGCGCCAATACCTTGGCGGAGCTATCTTTTTTCGGTTTGCCGGCGGTTATTGTTCCACATCCCGCGGCCGGAGGCCATCAGAGGGATAATGCCTTGTATTTCAAAGCACAGGGGGCGGCGCTGCTCTTTGAGCAGAGAGCATTTCGCTTCGAAGATTTCTCCAAGACTTTAGACGGGCTTATTGCTGATCCTTCAAAGCTCAACGCTATGCGTGGGAGTATGGAGCAGATTAAAGGAGGCATTCCTTTTGAGGATTTCTGCCGTACTTTTCACCGTATTTGACCTCTCGTTTGTGTTGTGTGCTGGTTATGGTGAAAGTTTTACCCCGGATCAGGCTGACAGCTTCAAAGAAGAGCGCGCCGAGCATTTCATCATTTATTACCAGAAGCAGGTACGCCCCTCCGATGTTGCCACCATCAAAGCCGCGGCCGAGAAATACTACCGTGTCATCACCCAGGAGTTTAACCTTATCCGTGACCAGCTCTGGATTTGGGATAAGCGGGCGACGATTTATATTGCCAGCGATAAACAGAATTATGAACGGCACTTTAACTGTTCGGCCTGGTCGGATGCCTGCGTTAATTATCATGAGAAAATCATCTATACCTACCCGGGACAGATGAACTTTGAGATGATTCTGGCGCATGAACTTACTCATATTATTTCCCGGGAATACGCGGGTAGGGAATCCTTCAGTCTTTGGCTGGACGAAGGCATGGCGACCTACATGGAGGATAAATATGCCGGCGGACACTACCGCCAGAATCTTGCGCGTCTCTCACGGAAACTTGCCGGCGGTGAAGGCATTGATTTTTCCGAATTGACCGCGCTTACCGTAGCCCAACTGGAGACAAAATCAAAAGAATACGTGAACATGTTTTACCTTGAAGCGTTTTCCTTAGTCTACTTTATTATCACTGAATACGACCGCTATAATTTTTCGCGCTTTCTGTCGTATCTACGGCAGGGGATGAGCCTTGAGGATTCTCTGGCCAAGGTGTATTTTGATTTTCGCGAATTTGGCGAATTAGGGAAAAAATGGGAACGTTTTTGCCAGGACCAATGAAATTCTAGGGAGCGGGGATTTGTTATGGTGCCGCATATATCAGGAATGAAAAAAATTCACCTCGTGGGTATCGGCGGCGTGGGCATGAGCGGCCTGGCATTGCTTTTGTCCGATGCCGGGCTTTCAGTCTGCGGTTCCGATGAGAAAGACTCATCCACCCTCAAACTGCTGCGGCAGCACGGCCTCACCGTGCATGTGGGCCACGTCCGCGCAAACCTTTGCCCTGATGTTGATCTGCTTGTGTATTCATCGGCGGTGGCCGCGGATAATCCTGAAATCCAAGAGGCCCAAACCAGGGGTATCCGTATCATTAAGCGGGGCGAGCTGCTTGCCCAACTTTCTTCCCAGAAGCGCACCATCGCCGTCTCAGGCAGCCACGGTAAAACCACGACTACTTCCTTGCTCAGTTATCTTATGTCATCATTGGGTTATGTGCCGACTGCCTTTGTGGGGGGGCTTCCCCTGAATTATTCGCGGGGGGCCTGGTGGGGCAATGAGTACTTTGTGGTAGAGACCGACGAAAGCGACGGTAGCTTCCTCTGGCTTGATCCCTGGATTTCGGTCATTACCAATATTGACCATGAGCATCTCGACCATTATCGGAGCATGGATAAGCTCATTGAAAGCTTTCTCGCTTTTGCCCGCAAAACCCAGACAAAAGTCTTTGGCTGCGGAGACCACGCGGTGGTGGCTGATATTTTAAAGCAGACCAACGGCATAAGCTACGGCTGGGGAGGGCATAACCAGATACGGGCCGCGAATTTCCGCTTCGACGGGGTATACAACTGTTTCGATGCTTTTCTGGGTACTGCGGCCGCTCTTGCCGTACGAGTACCGCTGTTGGGTGAGCACAATTGTATGAATGCGCTCGGTGCTCTGGCTGTTCTTGCGGCGCTGGATATGGATATACCCCGGGCAATCCAGGCGCTTTTGGACTTTAAAGGTACCAAGCGCCGTTTTCAGATAAAAGCCTGCGTGGGCGGTGTGACTTTTGTTGACGATTACGCGCACCACCCCACGGAAATCAAAGCGGTTATTGCCGCGGCCAGGCTCCTGAATCCGAAACGGCTGTGCGTTATCCTTCAGCCGCACCGCTATTCGCGGCTTAAGATGCTTCTGGCTGAATTCTCCCGTTGTTGCGCTGAGGCTGACCGGGTAGTGATCACTGACGTTTACAGCGCAAGTGAACAAGCTATCGCCGGCGTAAGTGGGATGAGTCTTTTTGGCGAGTCACGCAGGCATTTTTCTGGTACAATAGAGTATATACCGACGCACGAACTCAAGGTTAGGCTGCCGGCTACTTTTGCGGAAGGGGATTTGGTGCTTGCCCTGGGCGCCGGCGACATTAACCTGATAATGGAAGAGGTTATTGCCGGCTTCAGCAGGCTGGTTGTGCCGGAACGGGAATTGATATGAGTGTTCAAAAATTAGCCGCAGGTAAATCGGTTGATCTCAAACAGTATACCACGATTAAGATTGGCGGTCTGGCACGGTCTTTTTTTGTCGCCCAGAGCCAGCAGGAAGTCTGCCAGCTTTCACGCGATTTTGGCCCTCGCCTGCATGTGCTGGGCGCGGGCTCTAATATTCTTGTCCGGGAGGGCGAGTTCCTTGAGCCGGTCATTAAACTCGGCGAGGCCTTCTCGTATATTCATGACGCGGGCGGCTGGGTCGAGGTCGGTGGCGCAACCCGTCTTTCGCGGATTTTACATTTTTGTCTTACCGGTAATAGAGGCGGGCTTGCCTCTTTAGCCGGTATTCCCGCTACCCTCGGAGGCCTGCTCTGCATGAATGCCGCTTCTTTTGGCCAGAGTATAGGGTCGGTTGTTTCTGAGGTTTCTGTCGTTGACGCCTCCGGCACGGTACGCTGTTTTCCCCGGGAGTCGATTAACTTTGGCTACCGGCGTTCATCGCTGGAGGGGGCGATTATTGTAAGCGCGCGCCTGAAGTTCTACGTGGATTCAGGCGTCCGTCAGCAGATAAATTATTTTTTAAAAAAGCGCCTGAGCACGCAGGATTTGGCTTCGCCAAGCTGCGGCTGTATTTTTAAGAATCCCTCACAACATAACGCCGGCTTTTTAATAGATTCCTGCGGCCTGAAAGGTATGAGTAAGGGCGGGGCCAAGATTTCTCCCAAACACGCCAATTTCATCGTGAATGTTCATCATGCCACCTATGACGATGTTGATTATTTGATTCAGACAATCAAGGAGACTGTCTTTAAAAAATACAATATACTGCTCGATGAAGAAATCAGGCGGTGGCCTTAAGCGCGGGCCGCAGGAGGAGATAAAACTCAAGGAAGTCAAAGCGAAAAGCGAAAAATTTAAAATTCCATGAATCTCAAAGGTTTAAAAATCGCAGTTTTAGGAGGCGGGATTTCCAGCGAGCGGGAAGTTTCGCTGATTTCCGCCAACAATGCCTGGGAAGGGCTTCGGGCTGCCGGCCACAATGCTTTGTTTATCGATATTACTACAAGCCGCGAAGCTGAACTTAAGGATTTGTTGCAGGATTATAAGCTTGATCTGGTTTTTATCGCCTTGCACGGCGAATTTGGAGAGGACGGCGGCATCCAGAAAATTCTCCAAGACCTGGGTATTGCCTATACCGGTTCAGGAGTTACTGCCAGCCGCCTGGCCATGGATAAAATTTTGTCAAAAATGATGTTTGCCGCAGCCGGCGTTTCCACACCTGATTTTAAGGTTTACTCAGGTGACGGTGTTCCTTCCGGGCCGGTTGGCTATCCCCTTGTGGTAAAACCGTCCCGGTGCGGCTCAAGCCTGGGCGTATCCATAGTCAGGCAGGCATCTGAATTGCCGCAAGCGCTCAAAGTAGCCCAGGCCTATGAAGCAAAAGTCCTGCTTGAGGAGTATATTCCCGGCAGGGAGCTGACCGTGGGTATTTTAGATGATAAGCCGCTGACGGTCGTGGAGATCATCCCTCGCGCTGAGTATTACGACTACAGCGCCAAATATGACGACGGCGGTTCCGAATTCATCGCGCCGGCAGATTTACCCCGCGAGGTAGACAAGCGCTGCAAACATCTGGCTGTGTTAGCCCACCGCGCCCTGGGTTTACGGCATTTTTCACGCGTTGACCTGCGGCTCAATCCCGATAATATGCCGTTCGTTCTTGAGGCCAACTCGATTCCAGGATTGACCAGGCACAGTTTATTGCCGCTGTCGGCAAAAGCCTGCGGCATCAGCTTCCAGGAGCTTCTGACCACGATGGTTGAGCTTGCAGTCTGCGAAAAAGAAGCGGCAACGAAAGGATAGGTTTTGCCATGGCGCGAAAGAAATCAAAAGCATCCCGGCGGCCCGCGTTCAGGTTTAATTTCCGAATCTTGTTCACGGTTATCTTTAGTGCCTGCGCAGTGGGCCTGGTCGGCTGGGCCGGTTACGGCGCCTATACTTCCACGCTTTTCCAGGTGAGCCCTGCGACGGTTTACGCTAATATAGAACCCACCTCAGGCCTCAGGCGCATGCTTATCGGCCGATCGATTTTCGCGGTGGATACTGCGGCGGTATCAGCGGCCCTGCGCACTACGTACCCCGAGGCAAAAGCTATTATCGTCAGAAAGGCCTTCCCGGCCGCGGTTTTCATGGAAGTGCGCAAGCGTGAGCCTTTTGCCCAGGTGCGGTCAAGAAAATATTATTCCCTTGACCGGGAAGCGGTAGTCTTAACCAGCGGTAGTTCTCAAGCCCTGGAACGGCTTATCCTGGTCCAACTCAACGGCTTTGACCGCGAGCTGCGGGCCGGAGTAAAGCTCGATGATGTGAGAGTGGAGAAGGCCCTACAGCTGATCGATGCTTTGCGCGCCCCGGGCCTTTTAAACCAGTTTCAGGTAAAAGAAGTCAACGCCTTTAACGTGCAGAGTATGTACATCTTGGTTAGCGGCGCGCACCAGAACCCTTCCGCATCGGTTGAAGACATAAAGATTATTTTCGGGGACAGCGGCTACGACCAGAAAATCCAGCGTCTCCAGAACCTTTTGGCCAGTCAGTTGAACGATAAATTAGAGCTTGTCAAGTATATTGACCTGAGGCATCAGAAAGTGTATGTAGGATTCAAGCAATGAACGGCGCCTGCGCTATCGTGGTTGGTTATGATAGGACTTTTCTGGCTTTCGCCAGTTTAATGGGCGACCGGCCGGTTTTTTTGCAGGAGTTGGAAGCGCCCCTTACCTTGCGCAATGATGATATTGTGGAATATGTCCGGGAACACGGCGAAGCCTTGCGGGCGCATATCGGCGCAGTCGAGAAGGGCCGCGGCCTTAAAATTACTAAGATATTTTTACAACTGCCCTGGTCGTGTGTTCAGAGCCGGAGCATTGCAGAAACCATGCCGTTGCGCGCGCGTAAGAAAATTACTCCCGCCGATATCGCTGATGCTAAGAAATACGTTGAAGATAAATTTTTGGAATGGGACGACCGCTGTTTGCATAATGTAGTTTCAGCGTATGGAGTCGAAGGCCTTGAGTATCCCGCAGCGCCTTTGGGGGTGCTGGCTAAGCGCATTGAGCTGCGCACCTTGTTAGTCTGGGCAAAGGATAAGCTCTGTCGGAGCCTTGAGGACAGTTTTGAGGCCATAGACCGGAGCTTAAGCGGTTGTATCGCGCCCCAGCTGGGAGGGCTTGCGTCAGTATTTGACGGCCCGCAGAAGACCCAGGTAGTGTTTGACATTGATTATCTGCAGACTCATTGTCTCGCGAGTACAAGCCAGGGCCTGCGTCCTCCTCAGTCATTTGATTTTGGCATCAAGCAGATCATCGAAAGCCTGGCGCAGCATTTTTCGCTCGATCTCGATATTGCCGCGGAGCTTTTTGAACGCTACGTCTCCTTTAAAGAAATTCCCGTTCACAAGGAAGTAACCATCAAGAAAGAAGAAGGGTATGTTAATGTCAGCGCTCAGAGCCTCAATACCTTTGTCAAAAGCTATTGTTTAAACCGCCTCAAAGAAACAGCCGGCTTGTTCATCCGGGAACTGAAACCCGATGACTGTACAGTTTCCGTGATCGGCAGGCTCGGCGTAAAAGAAGGTTTTTTCGCTTTTAGTAAAGAGCTGTTCCCCTGCGCCTTTGTCATGCCCCAGCAGCCGCAGGCGCGGTCGTCGGCTTTCGGCTGTATTAGGTATGGCTGGGCGCGCCCCTATGAAGCCGAACCGGGAAAAGCTCAATCGTTGCGTCAGCGTCTCGCCAGCGCCTATAAAGAATATTTTTGACGATTGTTGCCGGCAGCAGAAGGTTTGGCCATGAGCGAAAACCCCAAACAAAATAAGGAAATCAATCCCGCCTATGAAGAGTTTTTAAAAAGCCTGCGGGTCGCCCTCACCAATACTTCAGTCTATTTTAAAGAACACCCCTTATACCGCAAAGCCGTGGAAGATTTCAGGATTAACATCGAAAAGGTCCTGCCGTTCTTAAATCCGATTGACATTGGCGTGACCCATAACGCGCTCATGTTCGGTAACGAGTACCTCGAGGATAATCCCATCAACAAATCGTTAGCCGAATTTCTCCATCTCCGTAAAATTAAAAACATCGAAATACAGGAAGGCATCGGCTTCGAGGAGCTGGCGGTGTTTTTAACCTTCATCGGCCAGCCGCAGCGGCAGATCATCATTCAGGGGGGCTTAAGCAACATTTTAAAACAGGCGGGCGTCGAGCGCATAACCGTGCGGGATCTTGATTATTCGCAGCTGCTTAAGAGCGACGGCGCCGAATACGCTGATATGTGGTTCTATCTGCTCAAAGAAGGCCTGACTGCGAAAAACACCCCGCGGATTAAAGATTTAGCCGATCATTTCGAGAAAATGCTCAGCCGGCTCAGTGCCAAAGATTTGCTCAGCGACCGGGAGACTGCGGTGCTGATAAATAACTTTTTTGCTTACCTTAAATTGACCGATGAAGAACGGTTTTTCAAATGCGCGTCTCAATTGACCAAGACCCTCCTCATGGTCAAGGAGGTCCTGCCGACTCATAATCTTGAAACGGTAAGAGCAATCTACGGCCAGTTGAGCGCAGATGACCTGTCACGGATTCTCCTCATGCATTTGGAGAGCAAGGAAAAAATCGATAACCTCAGTTTCAGCCTCTTTGCCGAACTGGTCAGTCAGGACAAGCATCAGGATATCGCCGGGCAACTGGCCGAGGCTTTTAAAACCAACCAGCGCTTGTGGAATAATCCCCGCGTCATCATCAAGATGCGGGAGCTTTTTTCTCTACCGGGCAATCCCTATGTGGTTGAGGTGTACCGTAAAAATTTAAGCTTTATCCTTCGGGGGGTTGAACTCGGCGAGGGTTTTGCCTTTGACTACGAACTCCTCCAGAAGAATTACCGCCTGCTTTTGCTCGATGCTTTTTTGCTTCAGACAGCGCCGGAAGGCATACTTTTTTTCTTCGAAAGGGCTATTGAATCTTTACGGCAGGCGCTCGGCGATAATGATATAAAATTCATAAAAGATTTTACCGATGCCTTCCGGCTTAAAACCGGGATGTTTGCTTCCGGAGATCCGCTTCAGGAAAAGTTGCTGCAAAAAGTTTCACTATTCGTGGAAGACGCATTATTTTCCGACCAGCCTCTAGCGCAGGGTGAATGGTTTACCGGCCTGGTTACTACCAGCACTCAGAGCGCCGACTATTATTACGATAAGATATTTCGGGAGCAGCGGGTAACGCCGTATATTCTCAGGGTTTTTTTCCAGCTGTTTCCTCAAGAAACCGAGCGGTTTTGCCAGAATTTGGAGCGGGAGGCGGCTAATACCGTTTTCTTGAAGAAATTTCTGGTAAGCCTGGAGGGTATCGATGCGCACGTGAGTTCTCAAATGCTCCAGCGTTTGTTCTGGGTATCAAATAATTATCTGAAGCTTGAAATACTCAAGCGCATGCAGACACTGGCTCTATTCGAGGAAACCTTTCTTTTTGCCTTAGTCCATAAAGGCGATTTTTACCAGCGCAAGCAGGCGCTTATTTCCTTGAGCGAAAAGGCTTCCTGCCGCGTTCGCGCCGCCCAGATGCTTCTGGGCTTAGGTAATCCTTTTGGCATCCGGACCAAACTCATCGAAGAGAATTTAGCGCTGGTAGGGGAAGTCCCCTTTGCTGAAGCCAAGCCCTACCTTGAAGCATTGAGCAGGGTGAGGTTTTTCTGGAACCGCATGGTGCGGGTCAGGGCCCGCGAAATTCTTAAGCGTCTTGAAGGGTAATTCGTTATGGACGTCAATATTGTCGAAACCTTTGTTAAGCAGTTCATGGCCACCTGGCAGATGGCGCGGATTTATGAAATAAGGCACCCTAAGTTCATTACCGCCCTTGATGAGATGTATGAGATGCTTACCGGCCTCTTAAGCCATAAGGATGAGCTGGTCATAGGTATATTTGCGGATGAGTTGGCCTGCGGCGAGGAGATATTCTTTGACTTGAGCAGAAAAGTAATTGCTTCCATCGATTATCTGAAGAATTTGGGTATCGAGCGTCTTGCTATAGCCCATGATGTCAGCAAAGAAGAATGTATCAAATTTTTTTCATTTCTCATGACCCCCATTGATCAGATCCAGGCTAATCCGCAAGAACATTTATCCACGATAGGCATCAAAAATATCACTGTGGCCAAAATAAAGGCAGGCCTTGTGCCCTTCTCAACTTCCCAGAAGGCCTCAGCGGTAAAACTTGCTCAATACCAGGCTTGTCTTGAAAACGCCGCCCAGTCGATAGAGGCGCTGATCAATGATGACATCATTGATTCCCTGCGTCTTCGTTTTGTTTCCAACAAAATAATGGACAGCCTCATGGGCGATCATCAGCTGTTTCTTGAGCTCGGAAAAGTCAAGGGGCATGATATCTCGACGTTCATGCATATGCTCAATGTAAGCATCCTCGCCATGTATTTTGCCTATAAGCTGGGATTCGGCCGCACCGAATGTATCAATATTAGTATCGCCGCGCTCTTTCATGACATCGGCAAACTCTATATTTCCAAGAAAATCCTCCAGAAACCGGGGAGCCTCGATACCGGTGAATTCGAACAGGTTAAAAGCCACACGCTTTTGGGTACGGAAATCCTCTTGCGCCACACCGAAACCTTAACGCTTTTGCCGAGCGTTGTCGCCTTTGAACATCATCTGGGATGGGATACAGCAGGATACCCGCCGTTAGTTTTTCCCCGCAAGCCGCACCTTGCTTCGTTTCTCGTCGCTATCTGTGATGTCTATGACGCCTTTTCCCAGCGCAGGACATATAAGACTGACTACCCCTCAGAGACGATTTACGCCATTATGGTCAGGGACCGCGGCAAGCGCTATCATCCGGTGTTGCTCGACGGTTTTTTTAGAATCGTGGGCGTTTGGCCGAAGGGGACCATTGTGGAGCTTGATGACCAGCGCATCGCCATTGTCAGAGAGGTCAATGAAGAAGATATTTTCTCACCCACCGTGGAGATAGTTTCAGAAAAAGAAAAAATGACCGTTGACCTGCACGCGCACAAAGACTTAAAAATACGGCGTTCCCTTAATTCATTATCGGAAGGCGAAAAATACCTGGAATTTATTTAATGAGCCTTGGTCTTTGGCAGAAGGAAATTTTGTCAAGGGCCCTGGTCGAATTATCCTTTAAGGCGCGCGGTTGCCCCAGTATCTATCCTTCGAGTCCGAACACGGTAATAACAAAAACATTTACCTGCTTTCATTCTTATGATAATATCTCTTTTTTATATTACCTGACGGACTGCCACAACCGTGGTAAAAGGCAGATTCATGAAGAATATTCATATTCTCCACATTTCAGACGTCGGCGGCCACAGTAAAGCCGCCCAGAATATCCGGGAAGCGCTTCTCTACCGCAATTCCGCCATTGAGGTTGTCAGCCTCAACGGCCTCGGCTATTTCTATCCCCGGGCAGAAAAATATATTGATTTTATCTATACCGCTACCATCAAGCACTTTCCCCGGCTGTGGGGAAGGGCTTACGACCGCCGCAGATTGGTCAGGGCTTTAGCGCCCTACCGCAGGTTCGCCAATCAACTCGCGTTTGATAAGCTTGATGAGCTCATCCGGACGTACCAACCATCCTGCTTCGTGGCCACCCAGGCCTTTCCCTGCGGGGTCATCGCTGATTTTAAGGAGACTATGGGTATTCATATTCCCCTGATAGGGGTGGTGACGGATTATCATCCGAACCGTTTCTGGGTACATCCGGCAGTCGACCGCTATATCGTGGCCTGTGTCGAAGCGCAGGAGGTCCTCATCGGCGAAGGGATTAGCCCGGAAAAGGTAAAGATTCTGGGTATCCCCATTTCATTGAAATTTCTCGCTTCCTATCCCCGGGTTCAGGTAAGCGCTGACTTTGGTTTTTCAAAAGAGCTTAATTCGGTATTGATCATGGGCGGAGGCTTAGGCCTGGGCCCGTTTAAGGTTATCGCCAAGGAATTAGATATGCTGGATGGTGATTTCCAGATTATTGTCGTCTGCGGCAAGAACCAGCGGCTCCATGAGTGGTTTCTTAAGCACAAAGACAAGTTCAAAAAACCTATTTATGCCTTTGGTTATACGAATCAAATCCATCAGCTTATGGATTTCGCCGATATTATTATCACTAAAGGCGGCGGGATCACCATTTCCGAGGCGCTGGCCAAGGGGCTCTGCATTATCGTCACGCATCCCATCCCCGGCCAGGAGGAGCGTAATGTCGAGTATCTTCTGAGAGAGAAGGCGATTCTTAAAGCCGACCATGCCCGCGATACAGCCGCGTTGGTCAAAATAATACTGAACGAAAAGAAAAAAATGTATGCGCTCCGGGAACGGGCAAAAGAACTTTCGTTCATCGATTCTTCCCTGCGCATCGCCGATGTAATTTTTGAATTAGTAAGCTGAATGTTTTACCTGTTTCTTTTCGGCAAACTGCTGGCACTATCATTGCCGCGCGGGTTTGCCTATACAATCGCGCGGCGTTTGGCACTGCTTTATTACCGCCGGGCCAAGAAAGACAGGGAGGCTATTGGCTATAATTTATCGGTGCTTAACTGTGGCAACGACCAGCTTGAGCGTTATGTCAGGCAGGTTTTTGTCAATTTCGCCTATTATTTAGTTGATTTTTTTAGGTTTTCTAAGCTAACCCCCGGGTTTATCAAGCGCTATGTCCGCGTCAGCGGCCTCGAGCATCTGGATGAGGCCTTTGCCCAGAAACTGCCGGCCATAGCTTTTAGCGCGCATCTGGGTAACTATGAGCTTGCCGGCGCGGTGACCTCTCTTTTGGGATATCCGGTGGCGGCAGTTGCCCTTCCTCATCACGACAGCCGCATCACTAGTTTTTTTAACAGCCAGCGGGAACGCGTCGGGATAAAGGTAATCTCAACCGGCCAGGCAATCAAAGGATGCATTTCAGCGTTGAACAGCGGCTATCTACTCGCTATGCTCGGCGACCGGGATTTCAGCCGGCACGGAGTAGCCATGAAAGTTTTTTTCCGGAGAGCAGTTTTACCCCGGGGAGCAGCTTACTTTGCATGTAAGACCGGCGCCAGTATCATTCCGGGATTTCTGATTCGGGAGAATACCTTTTATTATCATTTACGTTTTGAGAAGCCTGTATGGGTAAAGCCTTCGGCCGAAACCGATGAACGCGCGCTCATAGCTTCTTGTGTGCCGGTTCTTGAAGCCTATATCAGCAAGTATCCTGACCAGTGGTATTTGTTCGAGAAATACTGGCTCCCCGAGGGGGAGGCAGACGGTAACGGTACGCCTGCCGGAGGCAGGCGGTTACGAGGCCCGTATAATGTGGAATGAAATTCCAAATCACAAATCCCAAAATCCAAACAAATCCCAATGATCAAAATTCCAATGACCGAAACAAAAAACGTTTTGATCATTCGGTCATTAGATATTGGTGCTTGTTTGGAATTTGATGCTTGGTGCTTGGAATTTTAAATTATAGAAAGACGTAGCCGTTTGACGTAACCGCAAGACGTTACCGTGGTTGCCAAGAGATACGTTTCATTTTCAGGTTTATGAATATCTGGATAGTCATTCCCGCTTATAACGAAGAAAAAGCTCTTGAAGCGCTCCTCAGAGGTTTAAAGGAGAAGCCGTTTTCCATCCTGGTGGTTGACGACGGCTCAACCGATAGCACTTATCAATCAGCCAAGAAATATACCGACATCGTCATCCACAGGAGGAGAAATTTCGGCAAGGGCATCGCCTTGAAGCAAGGTATTGCCCATCTCATGGAGCATGAAGATTTTGAATATATCATCACCATGGATGCGGACGGCCAGCATTGCGTCCATGATCTTGAGAAATTCCTCGAAAAAGCCCGCCGGGGAGCGGCTTTTGTCGTCGGCAACCGCATGCATGAGCCCCGGGGAATGCCTTTGGTAAGGATTTACACCAATGTTCTTATGTCCTGGCTCATCTCTAAAATCGTTCACCAGAAGATACCCGATACCCAGTGCGGTTTCCGGCTCATCAAGCGGGAGGTCCTTGAGAATGTCAGCATTAAAACAAAAAAGTTTGAGATAGAATCAGAGATCCTTATCAAAGCCGCCCGCCGCGGGTATGCGATTGAGAGTATTCCGGTGCAAAGTATTTATTCCAAATCCCAGCGCAGTAAGATCAACCCCTTTATCGATACCCTGCGGTTTATAAAATTCATATTCCGCCTGGAAAACGATAAGAGTTGACGGTAAACCTACGCGCGGGCTTTCGTTGAAAGCTTCGATGGCTATGGAAGCTAATGACTTCGGGCGTTTACGGGAGCAAATGGTCAGCCGCCAGCTCCAGGCCCGGGGCATCAGCGATGAAAAAATTTTAAATGCCTTCCGCGCCGTGCCCCGGCAGCGCTTTGTGCCCGATGAGCAGCGCTCCTGCGCCTATAATGACTCGCCGGTTCCCATCGGTAGCAGCCAAACTATTTCTCAGCCGTATATGGTTGCGCTTATGACCCAGGCCCTTGCAGCGGGAGTGGGGGCCAAAGTGCTTGAGGTGGGTACCGGTTCCGGCTACCAGGCGGCGATTTTAGCATATCTTGGAGTTCGTGTGTACAGCATAGAACGTCTTCCTCAGTTAGCCCAGCGGGCGAAACGCCTCTTGGCGGAACTGGGCTATAGCGTTGAGATTAAAGTGGACGACGGCACCCTGGGATGGCCCGAGCAGGCTCCTTTTGACCGGATTATGGTTACTGCCGCGACGCCTAAGATACCCCCGCCTCTAATTGAGCAGCTGGTAGTGGGAGGCAAACTGGTTATTCCCGTGGGCGGAAGTTTCGGTCAGGAGCTTGTGGTAGTCAGCCGCCTTGGCCTGGCGCAGGTGAAAGAAGAAAAAATTTGCGGCTGCATCTTTGTTCCCTTGGTGGGTAAATATGGATATAAAGAGTAAAATCTTTGCTTTGATAGCGCAAATATTCAGTCCTGCGTCGACCACAATGGCGGTGGCCATGCTTCCGATTTTTGAATTGCGCTTAGCCATACCCCTGGGCCTGTTTGTGTTTCATCTGCCGCTGGCCACGGTTTTTATACTTTCGGTCATCGGCAACATTATCCCGATTCTGCCGCTTTTATTATTCTATAAATATTTCTTTCACACCTTGCAAAAATTGCGTTTTGTTGGTAAATTTTTCCGTTGGTGGTTTAAACATGTCGAGCGTAAGTCAAAAAGCATCGAACGCTGGGGTTTCTGGGGATTAGTGATTTTTGTGGCCATACCTCTGCCGGGGACAGGAGCTTGGACTGGAGTTTTGGCGGCAACGCTGTATAAAATGGATATCAAGAAAGCTTTCCTGGCGAACTCCCTCGGCGTGCTCTTTGCCGGTATCATTGTCAGTATCGTCTGTGTGGTTTCTCCGCAAGCTGCCGAATCACTGGTTAAATTTGCGCAGCAATAATAACTATGTACCGTATACGCGACAAGAAGGTTTTGACGCAGGCCGCGGACCGCAGGATAGTGCAATTTACGCTTGAGGCACCCCTGATAGCGGCAAAGGCTTTAGCCGGCCAATTCGTCGTACTCATGGTTCATGAAGCAGGCGAGCGCTTTCCCTTGACTGTCGTGGCTACGGATATTGCCAGCGGCACGCTTACCGTGATTGTACAAGAAGCGGGTTTAACTACCAAACTCTTAGGAAGCCTTTCTGCGGGAGATTCGCTCTACGCGTTGGTCGGCCCTTTGGGACACGCTACGCCGATAAAAAATTACGGCAAAGTAATCCTTGTAGGCGGCGGTGTAGGCATTGCTGAAATTTACCCGGTAGCCAAGGCTCTCAAAAGTGCGGCGAATCATGTTACTGCCATCATCGGCGCGCAGACCAAGACAATGCTCATCCTCGAGGAAGATTTAAAGCGCGTTTGCGATGAACTTCATATTACTACCGATGACGGTTCCTACGGCCGCAAAGGCTTTGTCACCGATATCTTGAAAGAGCTCTTAGCCCAATCCCCAGCCCCTAATCCCTATTCCCTTGTATACGCCGTGGGGCCTATTCCCATGATGATGAATGTCGCCGCGGTGACCAAGCCAGCAGGCATTAAAACTCTGGTTTCCCTCAACGCCCTTATGGTTGATGCTACCGGCATGTGCGGCTCCTGCCGGGTCACGGTCAACGGTAAAGTGCGGTTTGCCTGTGTGGACGGCCCTGAATTTGACGCCCAGGCGATTGACTGGAAGGAATTCGAGCAGCGCAACCGGATTTACGAAGATAAAGAAAAACATATCTGTAAATTAAAGACACGAATTACCACGAATTAGGAACGAATTTCCACGAATAGAAAATTCTTTACCTTAAATATTTTTCTTCGTTTCCTCTTTATTCGTGGTAATTCGTCTTTAATTCGTGTCTATTCGTGTCACTCATGAATAATCTATGAAAGAAAAAAAGGCTGTCCATCCCAAAGAATTAAATCCTTCCCGTCGCACTGAGGGTTTTAGTGAGGTGGTGTCGCTCTATACCGAGCAGCAAGCCCTGCGGGAAGCCAGCCGCTGCCTCCAGTGCAAGAATCCGACCTGCATCCCGGGTTGTCCGGTGGGAATCGATATCAAAACCTTTATCCGCCAGATTACCGAGAAGGACTATGCCGGCGCCTATTTGACTATTCGCCAGCGTAATGATTTCGCTTCTATCTGCGGACGGGTCTGTCCTGCCGAATATCAATGCCGTAAAACCTGCGTGCTGACCAAAAGAGGCCAACCCTTTGCATCAGCCAATGCCATTCAGATACATTTCCTTGAGCGGTTTGCCGGCGATTTTGGCATGAAGCAGGATATTATGATCCGCAGCCACCGGCAAAAAGAACTTACCTTGTTTAAGGTGGCTGTGGTGGGTTCAGGCCCGGCAGGCCTTTGCGCTGCCGGTGAGCTTAGCCGGCAAGGGGTAAAGGTGGTCATATTTGAAGCTCTTCATAAACCCGGAGGGGTCCTGCGCTACGGCATACCGCCGTTTCGGCTTCCCCCGGATATACTGGATTTTGAAATAAACTATCTCAAGAGACTGGGCGTTGAGATTGTGACTAATTGTATAATCGGCCAGACAAAAACCTTGGCAGAGCTGTTCAAGGAAGGTTTTTCCGCTGTCTTTTTAGGCCTGGGCGCGGGCACTCCCAGCTTTTTGGGCATTCCCGGTGAAAATCTGGGCAATGTGTACTCGGCGAATGAGTTTTTGACCCGAGTCAATCTCATGGGAGCTTTTAAGTTTCCCGAATTCCATACGCCAGTCAATATCGGCCCTAAGGTGGTGGTGATCGGCGGCGGCAATACCGCCATAGATGCCGCGCGCGTGGCCCTGCGGCTTCAGAAATTGAACGGCCTTAAAGCCAACACCACGGTCTTGTACCGTCGCACTGAGGCTGAGATGCCGGCCCGCAGGCTGGAGATAGCGCACGCGAAAGAGGAGGAGATAAAATTTAAGTTCCTGGTGCAGCCGGAAAGCTTTCGCGGTGATGCCAAGGGCCTGGTTAAGAAGATACGCTGCCTTGAATGTGAACTGGCTGAACCCGACTCCTCAGGCAGGCGCAGGCCCGTTCCCATTGCCGGCAGTGAATTTGAAATCTCCTGCGACCTTGCTGTGGTTGCGGTAGGCCTGGGCGCTAACCGCGTCCTGACTCGCGCCACCCCGGCGTTAAAAATCGATCAATGGGGTGATGTGGTGGTGAATCAGGATACCATGGAGACTTCGCTCAAAGGGGTCTATGCCGGTGGCGATATTGTGGGTGGAGAAGGCACGGTTATCGAAGCCATGGGCATGGCTAAAATCGCCGCGCAATCTATCATACGATACCTTTTAAATAAAGAGGCTTGACAAGAACTCCCTGGCTTACTATAATCTAACCTAGTTTATGCGATTTTTTTACCTACGATAAGCAGCGCCTTGAGTGAAAAGAGGCGCTTTTTTATTGCCTCTGTGTGCCTAAAAATTAAGCACGATAAGCCTTAATAATGAACAAAATCCTGGAGCAAAAAAAACTTAAGCGTATCTTAAAAGACCGGGAGAAATCTTGCGGTGAACTCATCGAAGTTCTTCAAGATATCCAGCAAACCTATAACTACCTTCCCGAACAAGCCCTACGCGCCGTTGCTGAAAAATTAGAAGTACCGCTTATCGAAGTCTTCAGAGTAGCGAACTTTTATAAGGCCTTTACCTTAAAACCCCGCGGTAAGCACCTGCTTACCATCTGCACGGGTACTGCCTGCCATGTGCGCGGCGCGCCCAGGCTTGCCGATGAAGTCCTTGGCCAGCTTAAGGTCAAACCCGGCGGTACCACTGAAGACGGCGAGTTTACCGTTGAAACCGTCAATTGTTTGGGGGCCTGCGCTCTGGGGCCGGTGGTCATTATCGATGGAAAATATTATGACCATATGACGCCGGGTAAATTACGTAATTTAATTCAAACAGTCAACAAGAAGTCTAAAAAATTAGAAAAAGATGAAAGCCGTAGCAAATATTAAAGACTTAGAAAAATTGACAGAGAAAATTAAGCGTGACAATGGTGTTTTTAATAAAATTGTTACTTTATGCGCTGGAACAGGCTGCAGCGCTTCAGGATGTCTTTCGGTGCTTGAGTCTCTTAAGAAGGAGATCAAGCGCGCCAACCTTTCTAAGGCAGTAACTATACGGGCAACAGGTTGTCATGGTTTTTGCGAGCAAGGTCCGCTCATGATTATCGAGCCGGGCAATATATTTTACTGCCGGATCAAGCCCGAGGACGTGGCTGAGATTGTCCGTGAGACCATTCAGCATGGCCGGCTTATAGAGCGGTTGTTATATATCGACCCAGGTTCAGGTAAGAAGATTGCCCGTGAAGCAGATATCCCTTTTTACAAAGCGCAGGACCGCGTTCTTCTCTCACGTAATAAGTTGATTGACCCCTGTGATATTAACGATTACATAGCCTGCGGCGGCTATACGGCGCTCATTAAAGTTTTAACCTCCCTGAAGCCCGAAGCGGTTATCGCCCAAATAAAAAAGTCAGGCCTGCGCGGAC